>NZ_QZEG01000199.1:0-851 GCF_009917605.1 Anaerotruncus sp. 1XD42-93
TAGGGCTTGTTTGAAAAATAGTGAAGGCTGAGCTAAATCAACAAAATAGCGATAGCGGCAATGTAAACGAAAGCGAGAAAAGACGCATCCAATTTGTCATATCTGGTGGCGATCCTGCGGAACCATTTGAGCTTTTGGAAGAAACACTCAACCAAATGGCGCTCTTTATATAGCCACCAATCTACCGGCCACGGATCAGAAACATTGCTCTGCGGTGGGATCACATAGCTGGCTCCTTGTTCCGAGATGTAAGCTCGGATCGTCTTTGCCCCATAAGCCCGGTCTGCTAATACATTGCTGCCGCTGATTTTTACCTTTTCCAGCAGTTCAACAGCGTGGACTGAATCATGGTCATTCCCTGCAGACAGCATGAATTCAACCGGATTCCCCAGTCCATCCACAATAGCGTGCAGCTTTGTGTTCAACCCACCTCTGGTCCGCCCAACTGCCTTATCCGCCGTTTTTTCCCCCTCCGTTGGCACTCTCGTGAACCTTGATGCAGGTAGAGTCCAGGCTCAGGTTTTCCATATCCGCATCTGCGGTCAATGCGCGAAATATGGTTTCCAATGTACCATCGTCCCGCCATTTGGCAAATCGGGCATACACAGACTGCCAGGGGCCATACGCCTCCGGCAATTCGCGCCACTGTGCTCCGCTGCGGACGATCCAAAGCATCCCATTGAGCATATTTCGATCATCTTTCCGAGGTCGGCCTCGTTTCCCCGTCCTCCCTGCTGGAAGCAACTTCTTCACGCGTTCCCATTGTGCTTTTGTCAATTCATATCGCTTCATGGCTCTATTTTCGCACTTTTATTTGGTTTGTGCAATATTTATTTTTCAAACAAGCCCTA
>NZ_QZEG01000200.1:0-839 GCF_009917605.1 Anaerotruncus sp. 1XD42-93
TTCGGCGCTGTCTTTTTGCTTTCCTGCTTCGGCTGCTGGTGGAGCTGTTCCACCACCGATTTCCGCTTGTCCCGTTCCTCCCGGTGGACAGCAGCCGCCGCGTCGTCGCAAAGTCCGCTCAACTCCGTTTCCGCCTGCGGCGAAAACTCCGTCCGCTCCCTTGCTCCTCCTTCCCCCACAAGGTCTTGCGACCTTGCGGGGACCCCATCTGCCAGGGAAATCGGCTGGCCGCTTCTGGCCTGCTGTTCCAGCTGGGCTACGGTCGGCTCTTTGGGGCCGTTGTTGATGATCCCGTCAATCATGCCGTAATCGTCCTCCATAGACATTTCCGCATTTTTCAGCGGGTTCGCGTCAAGAAAACCGGTGATCTGCTGAAAGCCAAAGCTGTCGCAGTAATGACAGGATAACGCGCCGTCCCTGCGGATGGCAACAATGTCGCTGACGCTCATGGAGGGGCTATGATAGTCCCTGGGGTGTTCGTTGTTGAAGCGGTAGAACAGCTGCTCCGCCACAACTTCCGGCGTATCTTTGCCGGAAAGGGGCGCGGTGTAGATCAGGTTGTAATTCTCGCGCTCCACCTCGCGCCCGATGGATTGGAGCCAGTCCAGCCCCTCAAAGCGGATTTCCCGCAGGCTGTCATCGTCATTTATCTGATAGATGGCAAAGCAGTCCCCCTCATGGGAGAGAAACGCCTGCTCCCGTTCCTGCTGGCGGTTCAGCCGGTCCTGCACCAGTGCGTCAAAGGCTGGGCTTTCCTCCCATTCCTCACGGGAAAGGGCGAACACCGTACCGGGCAGCTGGGATTCAAATTCCTCCCGGTCAAAGAGCATTTCCGCGCC
>NZ_QZEG01000201.1:0-825 GCF_009917605.1 Anaerotruncus sp. 1XD42-93
TACACAAATGACGGCAGCATGACACCGGGCGTGGACGGCGTAACCACCGATGGTATGAGCCTGGAACGCATTGACAAAATCATTGCGTCCCTGAAAGACCACTCGTACCGCCCGAACCCTGCCCGCCGCACCTATATCGCCAAAAAGAACAGCCCGGCGAAAAAGCGGCCGCTTGGCATTCCATCCGGGGATGACAAGCTTGTGCAGGAAGTAGTCCGAATGATTTTGGAAAGCATCTATGAACCGACCTTTTCCAATGTATCTCATGGATTCCGCCCTGGAAAAAGCTGCCACACCGCGCTGGTCAAAATTCAGAACACGTTCACTGGCGCAAAGTGGTTTGTGGAGGGCGATATCCAAGCGTGTTTCGACAGCTTTGACCACCATGTACTGATTGAAATTCTCCGCAGGCGAATCAAGGACGAAGCCTTTATCGGCCTGATGTGGAAATTTTTGAAAGCCGGATATATGGAACAGTGGAAATACCACAAAACCTACACCGGCACTCCACAGGGGTCTGGCATCAGTCCCATCCTCGCCAATATCTATCTGAACGAGTTGGATAAGTATATGGAGGAATATAAGCAGGAATTCAGCAGACCAGCACGGACTGTGAACCCAGCCCATCGTAATATGGCAAGCAGAATCTTCCGATATAAGGCCAAAAACGATAAGGTCTGGAATACGCTGGGTGCAGAGGAACAGAAAAAACGTGCGCGGATACTCCGGCAAATGCGGGCAGAACAGAGAAATCTCCCAACGCATCCGCTTAGGGAAACCAGCTATAAGTCCCTGCAATATGTCCGCTATGCCGATGACTTCCTG
>NZ_QZEG01000202.1:0-790 GCF_009917605.1 Anaerotruncus sp. 1XD42-93
CCTCACAGCCCATTTCCTCAAGCAGCTTTAACAGCGCGTCAAAGTCTGCCGGTTTCTGTTCCAACGCCTGGTCAATCATCATGCGGAGCTGTTCCCGGTGGGAGGGCTTTGCCCGGTCCCCCAGCCACTTGTTATAGCTTTTTCCATGCGGTTTTGGGTCCTCTACAATGGAATAGCCGTTTTCAATGCAGATGGTATCATTCAGCCGCCGGACCGCGCGGGTACTGCCCCAGAAGTTTCGGAATTTCCGGTCACAGTTCACATTGACTGCGTTCCAGATGATGTGGTTATGGATATGGGACTTGTCGATATGGGTGCAGACCACAAAGGCGTGATTTCCCTTGGTGAACCGTTTGGCAAACTCCACGCCCAGCCGGTTGGCTTCTTCCGGGGTAATCTCGCCGGGGACAAAGGACTGCCGGACATGGTAGGCCAGCACATCGTCCGCGCCCCGTACCCGCCCGGTGGTGGAAATGTACTCCCGTTTCGCCAGCAGAAACTCGGCGTCGGCTACCCGGCTGTCACACGCAAAGCCGGTGACGAGCCTGCCGTTGTCTGTCTTTTGTGGGTTGGCTACATAGTCGATAATGTCACTGACCGCTTGGCTTTCGGTGCGGCCCTTACCGGTGTGCAGCGGCATGATGCGTGTGGTTGCCATATCAAACACCTCCTACTGTTCTTAGGGTCTGTTCACACAAACGAAGATATGCTATAATAAGGGAATGGAACTGAAGAAAGAACAATACGAACAAATCGCAGAGTGCTTTCCGAAACAGCGGAAACCAGCAAA
>NZ_QZEG01000203.1:0-773 GCF_009917605.1 Anaerotruncus sp. 1XD42-93
GCCAGCATGGAACTGTGGAATGAGGATATGCGCCGCTGGGTCAAGGCCGGCTCCAAGGGCATTGCGCTCATCAATAAGGACGGCATCCGCCCGCGCCTGACCTATGTTTTCGATGTGGCGGACACCCGCCCGGTGCGGGGCGCGAGGATGCCCTATCTGTGGGAACTGAAAGACGAACACCACGCCGCCGTCCTGGATACGCTCGTGAAGCGGTACGGAGAAATGGAAAGCCAGGACATCGGGCAGGCGCTGATGGAGCAGGCAAAACACGCGGTAGAGGAAGTGTACCCCGAACTTCTGGCCGACCTTGCCTATGACACCCAGGGCAGTCTTTTGGAGGAACTGGACGACCTTAACCTGGAAGTGCGTTTCCGCAACCTCCTGACGGCCAGCGTCCAGTACACGCTTCTCACCCGCTGCGGCCTAAACGCCGCCGACTATCTGGACGATGAAGATTTTGACGGCATCAGTGAATTTTCCACCCCCGCCGTCCTCCACCACTTAGGCAGCGCCGCCAGCGAAGTGTCCATGAATATGCTGCTGGAAGTGAAAAAGGGCATCCGGCAGGCAGAGAAAGAAAAAGCGCAGAACCGTCAAAAAAATCCTGAAAAACCCCTTGCAAAAGAACCGGTGATCGGTTATACTAAGGTCAAGGAAGAATTTAGCACATTAAAGCGTGAAAGTGAAGAAAGGAGCATAGAAAATGGCAGAACTGGCATACAAGAAGATGGGCGATTACCAGATTCCCGACCTGATGATGGACGGGGAGGACG
>NZ_QZEG01000204.1:0-761 GCF_009917605.1 Anaerotruncus sp. 1XD42-93
ATGGCATCCCAGTCCGGTTCTGGCTCTAATGGGCATTGATACCATTTTTCCAAAGGGCTACAGGTGCATCCCAAATCCGAATCATACCAGCCACATAAAATGCAGGGTTCATCAAGGAAAGAAAATGACATGCTTACAACCCTCCTTCGATAAACGTATGGTAGAACCAGCGCACGAACCAGATTAGAAGAAGCAGGCTCGCAGTTACCGGAAACACCCCGTACAAGAAGATGTCCGAGTTGTGCCGCAGAGCGGCGAGATCATCCGCCTGCTGTTCGGTTAAAGCTACGATCTGGGCATTCCCGGAATCTTTCAACGTTTCATGCATCCATTCCCAGTCCGGCTCTGTGTCAACTGTTGTGTCGGGTTCAACTTTGATAAACTCTGCCGCCGAAACGGGAAGCGGGGAAACTTGCAGGAACAATGCGAGAAATATCAAAAGAAATGCGCCGGTCAGAAATACCCTTTGTGGGGTCAGGTTGTTATGATTCATGCGGGAAGCCCTCTTTTTCATCGGCTGTTTCATCCCAATCCAGATTGAATGTCTTGTATTTGACCCGCATCCCTGCGGCGGGAATCTCATATTCCTGCCCGTCAAACGATGCGTAGTCGATATTCAGAAATTCGGCCGGAACCTCTCGTTTGAGCGTTTTGCCGCCTGAAAGGTAGAACTTGCCGAAAATTTTTGCGTTGCCTTTGGTGATGTACTTGGTTACATACTTGACGATTGCAGAGCGTCCGTCCAGCTTTATGACGGTACT
>NZ_QZEG01000205.1:0-758 GCF_009917605.1 Anaerotruncus sp. 1XD42-93
ATGGCATCCCAGTCCGGTTCTGGCTCTAATGGGCATTGATACCATTTTTCCAAAGGGCTACAGGTGCATCCAAAATCCGAATCATACCAGCCACATAAAATGCAGGGTTCATCAAGGAAAGAAAATGACATGCTTATAACCCTCCTTCGATAAAAGTATGGTAGAACCAGCGCACAAACCAGATCAATAGAAGCAGGCTTGCAGTTACCGGGAATACCCCGTACAGAAAAATGTCCGAGTTGTGCCGCAGGGCGGAGAGATCGTCAGCCTGCTGATCGGTTAGTGCTGCGATCTGGGCATTCCCGGAATCTTTCAGCGTTTCATGCATCCATTCCCAGTCCGGCTCAGCTTCAATCGTTGCAGCAGGTTCAACCTTGATGAATTCCGCCGCCGAAGCGGGAACCGGGGAAACTTGCAGGAACAGTGCGAGGAATACCAGAAGAAATGCGCCGGTTAGAAATACCCTTTGTGGGGTCAGGTTGTTATGATTCATGCGGGGAGCCCTCTTCATCGGCTGTCTCATCCCAATCCAGATTAAATGTCTTGTACTTGACCCGCATCCCTGCGGCGGGAATCTCGTATTCCTGCCCGTCAAACGATGCGTAGTCAATATTTAGAAATTCGGCTGGTACCTCTCGTTTCAGCGTCCTGCCGCCCGAAAGATAGAACTTGCCGAAAATTTTTGCATTGCCTTTGGTGATGTACTTGGTTACATACTTGACGATTGCAGAGCGTCCGTCCAGCTTTATGACGGTACT
>NZ_QZEG01000206.1:0-739 GCF_009917605.1 Anaerotruncus sp. 1XD42-93
GCGGTGACAATGGTTCCTCCGGCGGCGGCTCCACGATTGTAGCGCGTCCCGACGAAACCAAGCCGGACACTCCTACCACCAGCCAGACCAAACCGGCAACACCGGATAAAAACGGGAATGTGGCGGTGGATAACGGCACTGTCCAGTCTGCCATCAACACGGCAAAGAACGACGCCAAAAAGAACGGCAATACCGCTAACGGCGTGGCGGTTGTCATTCCTGTCACGCCAAAAGAAGGACAGAACTCTTTTAACGTAACTATTAACGCCCAAACCCTGAACACCCTCGTCCGCGAAAAGGTGAAGCGGCTGGAGATCAACATTGAGGGCGTGGTTGTTGGAGGAATGGACACAAAACTGCTGAAATGGCTGGATACCCTGTCGGCAAACGGGGACGTTATTTTCCGGGTAAAGAAAACAGACCCGTCCGGTTTATCCAAAGAAGCCAAAGCTGCCATCGGCACAAGGCCGGTCTATGACCTGTCGCTGGTGTATCTCTCCGGCGGGAAAGAAACGCCGATTACCGATTTTGACGGCCACACCATCGCTGTCCGTCTGCCTTATGCTCCGGCAAAGGACGAAAAGACCGGAAATCTCTATGCGGTCTATGTAGATGGCAAGGGCAAGGTGGAATGGCTGACAAAATCCAGCTATGACCCTGACCTGGGTACGGTTGTTTTTGAAGCCGGGCATTTCAGCATCTACGGCATCGGCTACAAGAACCCTGCCCCGGCCTTTAC
>NZ_QZEG01000020.1:0-49097 GCF_009917605.1 Anaerotruncus sp. 1XD42-93
ATTTTAATCTTTTTAATTCCATATTCCTGATTATATCTCTTTTTGGCAAAATTTCAAATGCTGTTGCCCTGCCATCCAGTGTTTTTTGACATGCAGACCCTATTGTGCTATCCTTATTTAAAAATGCGAGGAGGTCTTTACATTGCAATCTGAGAGAGTGGTGTGCCTACGAGATCATCCAGAACTTGCGGATGCCGCAGCCAAATGGTTTCACCAGAAGTGGGGTGTTCCTCAGGAAGCTTATGCACAAAGCATCAGCGAATGCCTGCAAAAGAATACAGCAGTTCCACAATGGTATCTCGTTATAAATAGAAAGGAGATCATTGCTGGGATCGGTGTCATTGAGAACGACTTTCACAACCGTAAAGATCTGGCGCCAAATGTATGCGCTGTCTACGTCGAAGAAGCATATCGCAATCGGGGCATTGCGGGCAGAATGCTGCAATTTGTATGTGACGATTTACAAGCCAGAGGCGTCGATACGCTTTATCTCATCACAAACCTCACTTCCTTCTATGAACGGTATGGATGGGAATTTCTGTGTATGGCTCAGGGAGACGGTGAGCAAGCGTTATCCAGGATATATCTACACAAAAGCCTGCGCTGAAAAAACAGCACAGGCTTTTTTACATATCAGCGGATTGAGAGCGTTTCCCCGAATGCCTTCCCGAGTTCAGCAGCCTTTTGCAGGTCCTCTTGGGAAGGAACAAAGCAGACCTTCATACCTTCGCCAAACACCGACATTTTCAGACCAGTGACACGAGCAATCAGATTAGGGACAGCTTCACCGCTCCATCCATAGGAACCGAACACCAGAACAGGCTTCTTCTTATTATTGATCACATCTACATGCGCAAGCAGCGACCAGACAGGCGGAACCGCTTCGCCGTTGATCGTCGGGCTGCCGAGGGCGAACGCATCAGATCGGTTGAGTAGGTCGGAAAGCATCCCCATATCGTAGTCGATGATGTCATAGAGATCAACAACTGCATCCGGTTTAGCCTCCAGAATACCCCGCCGGATTTCCTGCGCCAGAATACGGGTATTGCCATACGCCGAGGTATAAAAAACCGGAACGGTCAGCTTCTCGTTTTTATGCGGCTGGCTCCATTCTGCGTATTTCTCGATTGTATAACCAAGGCGCCCATCTTTGGTGAGTACCGGACCATGGCTGGTGCAGGCAAATTCAATCGGAAGGTCTTTGATCTTCTCAAGTCCAGCCAGCACATAGGGCTTGAATGGACCAAAAATTGCGTCATAATAACCTTTGAACGCCTGTTCATACTTTTGGGGGTACGCCATATTGTAATCAAATAGATAAGGCTCACAGTAATGGGCGCCGAGGAAATCACAGCTAAAGAGTGTTTTTTCCTCTTCAATCCAAGTAAACATCGAATCGGGCCAGTGCAGGAATGGCGCGGAGATAAACTTCAACGTCTTTCCGCCAATGTCCAAGGTATCCCCGTTCTTGGCAATCTGCAGCTTGAGATCGGTGCGGTTGGTAATGTTCTTCAGATAGATGGATCCACCTTGTGAAACAATGATAGTTGCATTGGGGATCAATTCAAGAAGCTGCGCAAGACAGCCTGAATGGTCCGGCTCGTTGTGGTTAAGCACAATATAGTCGATCTGCTCAGGGTCGATCACCTCACGGATGTTCTTGAGGTACTGCTCAAAATAGGTTTTATGGCAGGACTCAACCAGAACATTCTTTTCACTGCCTTTTACCAGATAGGAATTATACGAAGTGCCGAAATCAGTTGTCATAACGATATCAAACACCCGCATATTCGGATTCAGGATGCCGACCGAATAGATGCTTTCCGTAATTTTTGCAGATGGCATAATTTCACATTCCTCCGGATATTTAGGATAAAGTATACGGCCATCTGATTGCTCAAATGGCCGCAAAAATCACAAGCTCAGGCTTTCTCAAACTGATCCTTGCCAACCCCGCAGAGCGGACAGACAAAATCTTCCGGGATATCTTCCCACTTGGTTCCAGGGGCTATCCCTGCATCCGGCTCCCCTTTTGCCGGGTCATAAGCATAACCGCAGACACTGCAAACATACTTTTCCATATTACAAAACTCCTTTGCTAAAAAATATCTTTAGGGTTACAGTGCAATGTGGCAAGTATACCACAAAGGTCTATATTTGTAAATACCCTGATGCTTTATCTTAACAATTTTTTGAGATACTGCCCAGTATAGGAAGCAGGAACCACGCAGACCTCCTCAGGCGTACCTGACGCAACAACCGTCCCGCCCTGATCCCCTCCCTCGGGGCCGAGGTCGATGATATAGTCAGCGGTCTTAATGACTTCGAGGTTGTGCTCGATTGTGATAACTGTATTTCCGGAATCCACAATCTTCTGCAAAACGTCGATCAGCCGATGTACATCGGCTGTGTGCAACCCGGTGGTAGGTTCATCCAGAATATAAACTGTTTTCCCGGTCGGACGCTTGGAAAGCTCGGTCGCTAGTTTGACCCGCTGCGCTTCCCCGCCTGAAAGGGTGGTTGCGGGCTGTCCAAGTTTGACATATCCGAGTCCCACATCATAAAGCGTCTGTATCTTGCGTGCAATCTTGGGCAGATTTTTGAAAAACTCCAGCCCTTCCTCTACAGTCATATCCAATACATCATAGATGGATTTTCCCTTATATTTTACCTCAAGGGTTTCACGATTATACCGTTTGCCCTTACAGACCTCGCAGGGCACATAGATATCAGGCAGGAAATGCATCTCAATACAGACGATCCCGTCCCCTTCGCAGGCTTCACACCGCCCGCCTTTGACATTGAACGAGAACCTTCCCGATTTATAGCCGCGCATCTTTGCATCATTGGTCTGTGCAAAGACTTCCCGGATATCGGTAAATACACCGGTATAGGTCGCAGGATTGGAGCGTGGTGTACGTCCAATCGGCGACTGATTGATGTCAATCACCTTGTCGATTAGTTCGATCCCTTCAATATCGGCGTGTTTTCCTGGTTTCACCCGAGGATTGGTCAGTTCATGGGTCAGGCGTTTGAACAGCACTTCGTTAATCAGCGAGCTTTTCCCAGATCCTGAGACACCAGTCACCGCAGTAAAGGCCCCAAGCGGAATATCAACATCAATTCCTTTAAGATTGTTTTCCTCCGCACCGCGGATTTTCAGAAAGCTGCCATTTCCTTTCCGCCGAGCCAGCGGAACCGGTATCTGCTTTTTGCCGGACAGATACTGCCCAGTGATTGATTCAGGGCAGTCCTTGATCTGTTCGAGGGAACCTGCACAGACAATTTCTCCGCCATGTACGCCTGCACCCGGTCCAACATCCACAATATAGTCCGCTGCACACATCGTGTCTTCGTCGTGTTCCACGACAATCAAAGTATTTCCCAGATCGCGCAAACGTTTCAAGGTCGCGATCAGCTTGTCATTGTCCCGTTGGTGCAGCCCAATCGACGGCTCATCCAGAATGTAAAGCACTCCCATCAGAGAGGAACCGATCTGGGTTGCAAGCCGAATTCTCTGGCTTTCCCCACCCGAGAGGGTTCCGGAAGAACGGGAAAGGGTCAAATATTCCAAACCGACACTTCGCAGAAATCCAAGCCGCTCTTTAATCTCTTTCACAATCAGCTCAGAGATCATCTGCTCCCGATCAGTCAGCTCCAGTTTGTCAAGAAATGTGAGTGCCTGCACCACCGACATCCGACAGAACTGGCTGATATTCAGCCCGCCGACTGTCACAGCCAGAACGGTTTTGTTCAGCCTGTCTCCATGACAGGAAGGACACTCCACACTGTTCATCCACGTGGTGATCTCCTCCCGCATCCAGCTCGAGCTGGTTTCACGGAAACGGCGCTCCAAGTTGTTTACAATTCCCTCAAAATCGGTATAGTAGGTGCCTTTGGTTGACCCGGTTTCCCGATGCATCTCGATCTTTTCCCCGTTGGTGCCGTAAAGCAGCAGATCAATCGCTTTTTTTGGCAGATTCTTTACTGGTGTATCAAGCGAGAAACCGTAGTGGTTGGCAAGCCCTTCGAAGTACATCTGTGCGATACCGCCTTCAGAGTAATACCAGCCTGATGCGCGGATCGCGCCTTCCCGGATGGTCAGCTTTTTGTTGGGGATAACCAGATCAGGGTCAACTTTCAAAAAGGTACCAAGTCCGGTGCACTTGTCACAGGCACCATAGGGCGCGTTAAATGAAAACATGCGCGGAGTCAGTTCTTCAATGCTCACCTCGTCATGTTCAGGACAGGAGTAGTTCTGGGAAAAGAGCAGCTCCTCCTCCCCAGCCAGCACGACGACCAGACCACCCGACAGGCCAACCGCAGTTTCGAGCGAATCTGCAAGCCGGGACTTTATTTCTTCCTTGAGCACCAGACGGTCAACCACAACTTCAATCGTATGCTTCCTGTTTTTTTCCAGCTTGATCTCTTCTGAAAGATCATAAATACTGCCATCCACCCGAACCCGCACATATCCCGACCGGCGGGCCGCGTCGAACTCCTTTATATGCTCCCCTTTTCGCCCACGAACGGTCGGGGCCAGAATTTGGAGCCGAGTTCCCTCTGACAAGCTCATTACCTTGTCAACCATCTGGTCAACAGTTTGCTGTTGGATTGGCCTGCCGCAGATCGGACAATGCGGAATTCCGATTCGTGCATAAAGCAAACGAAGATAATCGTAAATCTCGGTGACCGTCCCAACGGTAGAACGAGGGTTTTTTGAGGTGGTTTTCTGGTCGATTGAGATCGCCGGAGACAGTCCCTCGATGCTATCTACATCAGGTTTTTCCATTTGGCCCAGAAACTGTCTGGCATAACTTGATAAGCTCTCAACATATCTCCGTTGACCATCTGCATAGATGGTATCGAATGCCAGAGAACTCTTTCCCGACCCAGAAAGCCCTGTAAAGACAATTAGCTTGTCACGTGGGATTTCCAGATCGACGCTTTTCAAGTTATGTTCCCGCGCGCCTTTTACTACTATTTTATCTAAAGCCAACCGATTTCCCTCCAAACCATGCATAAACACAGGAGTCAAGAATCTGCCCATTCTTGCATACGTTCTTTTTCAGAACCCCTTCGAGCTGGAACCCCGCTTTCTCCAGTACCCTGCGGGAACCGGCATTGCTTGCAAACGGTTCCGCAAAGATACGAACCAACCCAAACATAGGAAATGCCTCCGCACAGGCCCGTTTCACCACTGCGGACATGATCCCTTTCCCCCAGAACGGCTCCCCGAGGAAATAGCCGAGTTCCGCCGTTTTGCAATAGATGTCGCTTTCCGGCAGAATGCTCACGCATCCCACCGCTTCCCCGCCCACTACAATCGCCCGGATATATTTTGGCTGGGTATCAGTGGGATCCAGACAGGATACAATAAATGCCTGCGCATCCTCTAAACGGTATGGATTCGGAAAGCTGTCCCGCAGGTTGCGGGCTACCGCAGGATTGTTTGCATATCGACAGAGTGAATCCATATCCTCCATGCGCCACTCTCGAAGTAAAAATTTCATCACAACTCCCCCTCTTTATTTCGGTACTCGCGCTCTGCCAGGATGGTTTTTGTCCTGCTCCTGTTTGAGTTTGGTGATCTTGTCGCGCAGGTAAGCGGCGTGCTCAAATTCCAGAATCTTTGCCGCATTTCTCATCTCAGCGGTTAACTTTGCGATCAACGCTTCCCGTTCCTTGTAGCTCATTTTTTTGCTGGATTTTTTCTTTCCGCCGGCTGTTTCATCCTTGGCAGAAATCTCCAGAACATCACGAATCTCTTTGGTGATCGTCTTTGGAGTGATCCCATGTTCCCGATTATAGGCAAGCTGGATTTCCCGACGACGGTAGGTTTCACGGAGCGCACTTTCCATCGAATTGGTCACGCTGTCTGCATACATGATGACCTTGCCCTGTGCATTACGCGCCGCACGTCCGATCGTCTGTACGAGAGAAGTCTCGCTGCGCAGGAATCCTTCCTTATCCGCATCCAGAATCGCGACAAGCGAAACCTCCGGTATATCCAATCCTTCCCGCAGCAGGTTGATGCCGACCAGCACATCGAATTCTCCGAGTCGCAGATCGCGGATGATCTCCATTCGCTCGATCGTGTCGATGTCGTGGTGCATGTAGCGGATTTTAACACCCATATTTTCCATATAAGCGGTCAAATCTTCTGCCATCTTTTTGGTCAGCGTGGTAACCAGCACCCGCTCCCCGACCGCTGTACGCTGGTTGATCTCAGAAAGCAGGTCGTCGATCTGCCCTTCAACCGGACGAACCTCGATCTCCGGGTCCACCAAGCCGGTTGGCCGAATCACCTGTTCAACAATCTGTGCACTTTTGCTGCGTTCTAATTCGCCGGGGGTCGCGCTGACAAATATGATCTGGTTCAGCTTGCTGTAAAACTCGTCAAAGCTGAGCGGACGGTTATCGAGCGCAGAGGGCAGACGGAATCCGTAATCGATCAGGCTGGTCTTGCGGGCGCGGTCTCCACCGTACATTCCCCGCACCTGTGGCAAGGTGACATGTGATTCATCCACAAAGAACAGGAAATCTTTTGGAAAATAATCGAGCAGAGTGCACGGGACGCTGCCCGGCTCGCGTCTCGAGATCACCCGCGAATAGTTCTCAATCCCTTTACAGAATCCAATCTCCTGAAGCATTTCAATGTCATAGTTTGTGCGCTCTGATATTCGCTGGGCCTCGATCAGCTTGTCCTTGCTTTTGAAATAGGCGACCCGTTCATCACATTCCTGGCGAATATCTTCGATCGCGACTGCCATTTTTTCCGGAGGCACGATATAATGAGAGGCTGGATAAATCGCAACATGGTTGATGACATTTTTAACCTCCCCGGTCAGGGTGTTGATTTCGGTAATCCGGTCAATCTCATCCCCGAAAAACTCCACCCGGATTGCAGTATCCCCCGAGTAGACCGGGAACACCTCCACTACATCCCCGCGCACCCGAAATTTGTTGCGTACAAAATTGATATCGTTGCGCTCATACTGGATTTCCACCAGTTTCTTTATCAGTTCGTCCCGGTCTTTGGTCATACCGGTGCGAAGCGAGATTACCATGTTATGGTAATCGATCGGGTCTCCCAGCGTATAGATGCAGGAAACGCTTGCCACAATAATCACGTCCCGACGCTCCCCAAGTGCGGCAGTTGCCGAATGGCGCAGCTTTTCGATCTCGTCATTGATCGCGGAATCCTTTTCAATATAAGTATCGGTGTGGGCAATATACGCTTCAGGCTGATAGTAATCGTAGTAGGACACAAAATATTCTACCGCGTTGTGCGGAAAAAACTCCTTAAACTCGGAACAGAGTTGAGCTGCCAGTGTTTTATTATGGGCGAGGACAAGGGTTGGACGGTTGACGTTGGCGATGATATTTGCCATCGTAAATGTTTTTCCCGAGCCGGTAACTCCAAGCAGGGACTGTTCTTTCATCCCGCTCAAAACCCCTTTGGTCAGCTTTTCGATTGCCTGTGGCTGATCCCCTGTCGCCTGATAGGGCGCTACAAGTTCAAATCGTTCTGGCATCGTCCACGCCTCCTTTTCCATTTGAGTTTTAGTCATATCTTAAAAACACCAGAATGTGCAAGCACTCTTCCAGTATGGACCATGCTGGATGTCTGCATACAAGGAACATAAGTTCCAATTACCCAACTATACCATAAAAAGACTTCTTCTGCAAGTGGTTTTCTGCAAAAAGCGTCGAAATCCCGGACCAGTTTTCAGGTCCGGGACAAAAATTTAAAATGAAATAGATTTTCCGAGTGCAAACGAATAGATGACGCATTCCTTAACCCGCACACCAAGGCTTTCTCCGAGCACCTGACGGTAAAGTTCGAGCTGGATTCGGTAATGTTCGGAAAGCTCCTGCACATCCTTGACTCGGTCACTCTTATAGTCAACGATAACCGCCTCCCCCTCTTCCAGAAAGACACAATCGGCAACCCCTTGGATTGCAGTTTTTCCCTCTGCATCAAACAGATCAACATACGTGCCCAGAAGTTCCTGTCCCGCTTCTACGAGAAAGCGCAGCTCCCGGTAGACCTGTTCAGAGGAGAAAATCCTCTCTGCAAGTTCACTGGAAAAGAAAGTATACAGCTTGTCCGGATCAACTGCATCCGCTTCTTCGCGGGAGAGGAACCCCTGCGCAGCCATACGGGCGATCTCAGCAACAGGGTCTTCCGCCGCAGCCCGGTAATCTGCAAACTGCATAAACTTGTGCAGCGCATTCCCACGCTGGGCACCAGTTAACCCATCTTTTGACAAAAAGGCCGGCCGCCGGGTAAACCGGTAACTCTTTGCAGCCTCTCTCTTGGCGATCTGAGAAACTGCCATCTTGGTTGGAATGAGGGTCTGCATTCGAAATGGATAGGCGTAGGAGAGCTGATCCTCCAGAATGGAGGCAAGGCTGGGATCGGGTTCCGGCAATCCAAACTCTTGAATCGCTTCTTCTGGCGTCTGGCTGTCCCTAAGTGGAGTAACCCGCAATACAACCGGGGATGAATCCAGGACTGTGTTGGTCTCGATCCCCCATGCAGAAAGCTGTTTGGCGAGGCCAGGGTGGTGAACTGCTGCCATCAGGAGCCAATCCAGATAGCAGGACGCACCCCGTACCGGATGAGGCGGAAGCCTGCCCTGCTGGTCGGTTTGCACCACAAGCCCAGCCAGTTTTTCCGGCACCTTCTTTTTCGAAATCCCGGTGATAATCAGCCGTTCCTTTGCGCGGGTCAGGGCAACATAGAGAACCCGAAGCTCCTCCGAAAGAGAGGAACGCTCGATCTCGAGGCGAAGCGCCTGCATTGGCACTGTGCTGAACTGTTTCATCAGTTCAAAATCCCTTCGCACACAGGCAAACCCCAGCTCGGAATGAAGCAGGGTATTCTGCCACAGGTCCTCCTTATTAAACTGTTTTGCAGTGTCACAGAGGAATACTACCGGAAATTCAAGTCCTTTTGAACGGTGGATACTCATAATTCGCACGACGTCTGCCTGTTCGGAAAGGCTTACCGAAGGAGACAAATCGCCGCCACGTTCCAGCAGGCGGTCCAAAAACCCCACAAATCCGGACAGTCCTTTGTAACCGCTTGCGTGGTAGTCGCAAGCGTACTGTACGAGCAGCAGCAGATTAGCATATCGAGCTTGTCCCATCCGCATAACGCGAACCTTTGCAGGATAGTCAAACCGGTCGTAGATCTTCCGTATCACCTGATCGGCTGTAGAACTGGACGCAAACTGCCGCAGTGTGAAAATCGCCTCAACTAGTTCCTGACAATGAACATCCCCATTTTCAGCACATCCATTCACTGCGGTCCAAAGCGGTGCCCTGCGCCGCTCCAATCTGATCCGTGACATCTCATCGGCGGTAAACCCTAAAAAAGGAGAAAACATCACTGCCGCAAGATCAATGTCCAGCAGCGGATTTTCGATCACCCGCAACAGGGAGAGGACTGGCGCGATCTCGCGCGTTGTGAGGAAGCTGCTTTTCGGTTCTGCCCATACGGGAACCCCTCGTGCGGAAAGTGCTTCCTGATAGAGTTGAGCTTTTCGTGAAGGGGAGCGCATCAGGATGCAGATGTCCTTCGGCGTGATCCGGCGCATCTCCTCCCCGTCCGCGACCAGTATGCCGGATGTAAGCAGTCCCGCAATCCGTTCCGCGACAAAATCAGCTTCCAGAGCATCACGCGCCTGCTCCCCGGCATATTCCGAAAGGTCGATCAGGTCAATTGTACATCCTTCGCGCGGATAGTCAGGGAACTGTGCACCCGCTACAAGCTCTTCCTCCTCGTTGTAAGCGATCTCCCCTAGCTTTTCACTCATTAGTGAGCGGAAGAAAAAGTTAATGCTTCCAGTGATTTCGGGTGCGCTCCGGAAATTTTTCCCAAGCACAATTTTGGCTGGGAACCGGATGCCATCATAGGGTTGATATTTTTTCTTCTTCTCCAGAAACAGCTCGGGCATCGCTTGTCGGAATCGATAGATGCTCTGCTTGACATCTCCGACCATGAACAGGTTCTCCTCTCCTTTGGAGACTGCCCGGAACAGAATCTCCTGTGCTGCATTGGTGTCCTGAAACTCGTCCACCAGAATCTCGTCGTAAAGCTCTGACACCGACTCTGCAAGAGGTGTCCTGCTGTATCCCGCCCCTGCTGGTTTGACCAGAAGCTCGATCGCATACTGTTCCATATCCGAAAAGTCCATCAGGTTGCGCTGCTGCTTGGCATCTGTGTAAGCCCGGTCGAACGCCTTGACCAGCTCGAACAGAACCTCTACCATCGGACGCAGGAAAGCGATATCCTCCGAGAATTCTGCAGCCGTTGCGCAGAACTGTTTGTCCCGCAGGTCTTCAATCAGTTTTTTCACCTGACTGCGCATCCCCTGAACCGCTTCTTTCCGGCTGCCTCCATTCCGCAGCGGAGAGAGCTTGTCGAACGAAAAGGCATCCAGCTTTTCGCAGATACCATCCCACCGACCATCACAAACCCGCTCGAAAAGCTGCTCCAGCTGGGACAGATCATGCAGGAAGCCATCTAAATAGGCTTTAGACATCGCTTCGTCCAGCTCGATGACCGCGAGCGATCGCCGGGTCAGGCCAATCGCATATTCGACGGCTTCCCGCGCATATCCAAGGATACTTTGCCCCCAGATGGTTCCTTCCACCGGGAGTGTACTGTCGTAAAAGCCGAGCTTGTGGTCTAGCCAATCGTTGTAAAACGGATGAGACCGCACAAAATCATAGAGGCGAAACAAGGTAGAAAATACCCGGCTGTCATCCCTTCCGGAGCTAAGCAGCTCAACCAGACGGGCAAAGGTCCCATCCATACCATCTGCGTGGAATCTTTCTACCGTTTCACGTGCAATGTCACGGCGCAAAATTTCCAGCTCTTTTTCGTCTCCTGTGCGCACATTGGAAGAAATTCCTAACTTTTGGAAGTTGGTTCGGATCAGTTCCAGACAAAACGCATGGATCGTGCTGATCTGCGCTCGCTCCAGAAGAAGCTGCTGTCGCTGCAAACGTTCATCAGTAGGATTTTCAGCAATCATTCCACTAATCTTTTCCATAATCCGCTGCTTCATTTCGAGTGCAGCTGCATTGGAAAAGGTTACCACCAGCATTCGGTCGGCATCGATCGGATTGTCTGCGTCCAAAATACGACCAATCACACGCTCGACCAACACTGCAGTTTTTCCGCTTCCTGCCGCTGCTGAAACGAGCACAGTACCACCGCGAGCCTGGATTGCATCCATTTGCTGTGGTGTCCATTTTTTTTCAGACATCTGTTTCTTCCTCCTTTTTCAGCAGCTCCAAAGCAGCTTCCAGATCGAACGACCCTAGGCGACGCACTGGGTCACCATCCTCATGAGCACAGATATTGTGATAATCGCACCATTGACAGGGCGTATAATCCTTCAATCCATCCACAGGGGTGGCTTCTACCCGGCCTTCGTGCAGGAAGTTTGCCAGATCGCGCAGATTTTGCTCAATCTTTCTCTGGATTGTCCCCATCTGGGCCAGTGTCGCCAACGGACTGGACGAGGTATACCCTCCATCCTTTTTAGAGCGTACTGGGATAAAAACACCAGCTAGATTTGGCTCCATAGCCGAGAGCGACTCCCTGTCCTCAAGCAGAAGCCCATTCATACGGAGCAGCTTTGCCTGTTCCGTTATGACTGCCTCTGCAGGAGTGTTCCGCTCGACCGAGACGATCTGGTCCCGCGCAGGCAGATAAAGTACACCTGCAGGAATGGACTGGGCATTGCCCTTCTCCTGATCGGAACAGATCGAAAACAGGTAAATCAGCATCTGCATATTCAGGCCAAAACAGACATCCGACAGGTTGAAGCCCTTTCGACCGGACTTGTAGTCGACCACCCGCACGTATCTTTTTTCTCCGCGCTGGTAAACATCCACACGGTCTACCACCCCTTCGACAATCACCCGGGTGCCATCTGGTGTACGCAGATCAAGCGGTTTGACCTGTGCATCCATGCGGATCGGCATCTCAAACGCTTCCGGCTCAAACAGGCTCTGCACAAATTCCGATGCAAGGCGCTTGAGCAGGCGTACCAGTGTATTCACAAGCCGGCGAAAAAGATATTTAAACCGTTCTGGCATCCCATCAAAATCCTGAATTTTTGCAGACAGATGCTCCTGAACCATTGCAGCGACCTCTTCGCGCAGCTCGCTGTCTTTGCGGAAAGCGAGGCCGCGTCCTCCATATTTACGCACCATCTGTTCAAGCACCAGATGAATGAGCGAACCGGAGGCAATCGGATCGAACTCGACCCGGCGGCGCGCACGCAATTTAAGCCCTGATTCGCAGAAATAAGAAAACGGGCAGTTATAATACCGTTCAACCCGCGACGGAGAGAGACGGAGCTCTTCGCCAAACAGGCGGCGCGCAAGACGTGGTTCCTGAATCCGGAAAGTCCTTCCCTGGCTGGCAGCTATCAGGCTGTCCAATTTCTCGCAGGAGTGCTTAGAGAACCAGTTCCGCAGCACTGCCTGTCGCTGGGAAAGCTCCTGCCAGCTCTGGGCCATCAGGTCAAACGCGGTCGTTACATTGCAGGCACGTTCAAGCGGGTCCTGCTGGCAGGAAGAAACCGGGGGCCTCTCCAAAATTTTTTCTACCTGCGCAACCGCCGATGATGGTGCAAGGCCCGCTCCTGCGGTATTTTTTTGGGGATAGGTCAGCCAAAGCTGTTCAGATGCTTGTGTCAGAGCAAAATAGACATAGTATTTTTCAAAAAGAGCCTGTTGCTCCGGGATACGCAGCAGATCAATCCCCTGCTCCTTGAGAAGTCCACGTTCAGATACCGAAAAAATACCGCCCGCCGATGCCCAGAGCGGAAACTCCCCCTCATTCAAGCCGATCACAAAGACTGCGCGAGGTTGGTGAGGGCGGATACGGTCTGCCGATCCCACGATCACCTGATCAATCGTCTGTGGCAATATCCCAATATCAATCTGTACTGTCCCCATACGGAACAGGTCGATCATGCGGACAAGCGGCTGATGCAGCCCGGAGAGCACACCACCAAACACATCAAGCAGTTCGACAACCGCATCCCAAACCTGCGCTGCTGTATCCAGAAATTGCTTTTCTTCAAGTGAGGACATTCCCTGTACGTAGGATTGCAGATGTTCCGCTGCACCAGATGATTCCAAATAGTGAAACACAGCAGAAGCAAACCCCTTCCCGTCACAGCCCTCAAGCGACCGCATCAGCAGGTCAACCGGTTTTACAAGACGCTCCCGGGTTTGATTCAGCCGGTCGAGCCGCGCGGACTGCTCTGGAGTAAAATCTTCCTCCATCCCATCCGGATGGTTGACAAACGGTTGATTCCAGCTTGAACCGGTAATTCCCCATGTGAAGCAGTAATTTTCGAGCGCTCCTGCTTCGATCGGGTCGATACCGGTAATACAGTTCTTGGCAAGAGAAAGCATCGGCTCCGAAGAAAACCGGGTACGGGCAGCTTCCAGTGCACAGAGCAGACCGCTGATGATCGGGTGAACCTGCACGTCTTGGCGGATATCCGCAAAAAACGGGATATCGTATCGTTCAAATACAGTCTGAAGCGGAACCAGATACCGATCCATACTTCGTCCAATCAAAGCGATTTCCCGATATCGGTAGCCATCCCGCAAAAGCAAATATATCTGTGACGCGATATATTCCAGCTCGTCATAGATGTCTTCACAGCGGATGATCTGAATATCCTGTGTACTAGAAACACTGGTAGGTCGCAGCTTCGGAAATTCTTCCGCGAGACGGGCCAGAGCTGGACTTCGAAACCGGTGCGGAGTTTCCAATATCACCGGTGCCGAAACTCGGCATCCACGCTGTCTGGCAGTTTCGATCAGGCGGTTGGCAGTGCGCGCAGGTGCGGTAAAAACCCCGGTATCTGACCGATCAGCCAATCCCGAACAGGTCAGTGCAGCAAACACTTCCGGGCTTTTTTCCAGAATTTTTCCGATCAACTGCCATTCTGCACCCATGAATGCCATAAACCCGTCGATGAATACCCCGTACCCGGCAAAAAAATCCGTGTCTCCCAACCGTTTGACTGCTCGCATCAGGCTGTCGTCCGGATCGCTGTATCCTCGGTCGATCATTGCCTGATAAACCTCAAAAATGAGAGCGATATCCTCGAGCTTGTCGGAAAAGTCCCGGTCTCTGCTTTCCAGTGCAGCTCTGCGAAGAGAGTCGGGCGCTGCCCCGGCCGTTTTCAGTTCGCTGACCGTTTCGCACATCGCCCCGATGAATGCCGCGCTTCCACTGTTTTTCCCGTAGGCTCGCAGCTCACCACCCAGTTCATCCAGAGCCGCACTCATCACCAAATATTTTGCGGTTTCATTCATATGGATGCCCGCCAGGCCACCCAATTCCCGAAAAATTCGGTCACAGAGACGTGTGAAACTGAGCACTTCAACCGAAAGTGCATTTTTGGCCCCCAATTTCCGGCAGAGCACCTTTTCACTTTCAAAGGAAGCCTGTTCTGGAACAAGCAGGATCGCCCGCCCGCCCCGCTCCACCCATTGCTGAATATGGTGATAAAGCAGCGTCGTTTTTCCTGTCCCGGAAGTTCCAAGAAACAGATGCAGCATCGCTTGTCCTCCTAACAAAATCTTAATTAAATAAAAACTAAAAAAGGGGTTGAAGCATATACAAAAAAAGTATATAATAGGGACAATCCAGCAAAACATTCAACCAATTTTAGGAACCAGAAAGGAAGTTGCTTTGTCATGGCTTATATGTGGACCAAAGATCTAGAGACTGGAAACTCGATGATTGATACGCAGCACAAAGAGCTGATTAGAGCGATCAATGATCTGCTTCAGGCGTGTTCCGCAGGCAAGGGCCGCGCGGAGATCGAAAAAACAACCAAATTTCTCTTTGACTACACCAACAAACACTTTGGAGATGAGGAACGCCTCCAGATGCAGTATGGCTACCCTGATATGGTAAACCACAAAAGATATCATGAAGAATTCAAGCGGACGGTGCGGGATCTTACCGACCACCTCAACAAGGAAGGTCCAACGGTTGCCCTTGTCGGAAAGGTCAACAACAGCATTGCCGGCTGGCTGATTAACCATATCAAAGTCCAGGACGTCAAGGTTGCCGCACATATCCGTTCCAAGTCGTAATCTATCCCTTCCTGTTCATAACCAAAAGCCTCGGGTGCATTCTGCATCCGAGGCTTTTCTCTTTACAGGCTCATGCCCAGTTTCATCGCCTGAATGTTCGGCTCCGCCAAATGCTGTTTTTTCGGCGGAATACATTTCCGAATCGCCTGCTCCACCGAATCTACCGATGCGAACTGGCTTTCCGCCAGCGCCTTTCCCAGAAGGATGATATTAGATAGTCCTTCCAGATTCTGCTCGCTGGCCAGCGTTGTCGCAGGGACATAGAAACAGCTAATATCGGTACGATCGCAGGTTTTGTCGATTAAAGCACTGTCGATAACCGCAATCCCCCCCGGGGTAACTGTACCAATAAACTTGTCATAAGATGGCAGATTCATCACAATCAGCAGCTCCGGATTGAGCACCAATGGAGAACCGATCGGTTGATCGGAAAGACAGACCGAACAGTTTGCAGTGCCTCCCCGCATCTCTGGACCATAAGAGGGCAGCCATGACACCTGTTTATCCTCCATGAGGCCGGCATATGCAATGATCTTTCCGGCGAACAGGACTCCCTGTCCACCGAATCCAGCCAGAAGCATATTTGTCATTACGGTCTAACCCCCTTTTCGGTCTTATCTGCATAAACGCCCAACGGATAGTAGGGCATCATATTATCGCGCAGCCATTGCAGAGCTTCCACAGGGGTCAGCCCCCAGTTTGTCGGGCAGGTGGAAAGAATCTCAACGATCGAGAACCCTTTTTTTTCGATCTGACAGGTAAACGCTTTTTTGATTGCCGCTTTTGCCTTACGGATATTCGGCACCGAATCAACCGCTACCCGCTCCGCATATGCAACACCGCTCAGGGTGGAAAGCATCTCGCAGACCCGCACCGGGAATCCGGCGGTTGCAACATCGCGGCCATACGGGGTGGTCTGGGTGACCATACCCGGCAGGGTGGTCGGTGCCATCTGTCCGCCGGTCATGCCGTAAATGCCGTTGTTAACAAAAATAATTGTGATGTCCTCGCCGCGGGTCGCTGCGTGGACTGTTTCCGCAGTACCGATCGCCGCAAGATCCCCATCCCCCTGATAGGTAAAAACCACGCTGTCAGGCAGCGAACGCTTGATACCGGTCGCGATCGCCGGGGCACGCCCATGCGCAGCCTCGACCATGTCACAGGCAAAATAATCATAAGCCATGACCGCGCATCCAACCGGCGCGATCCCGACCGTTCTTCCTTCTACATCCAGTTCATCGATTACTTCCGCGACCAGCTTATGAATCACCCCATGTGTGCATCCGGGGCAATAATGGGTAGGCGTCTCCACAAGTGCGTGGGGTCTCTGATAAACGATAGCCATTACCGGTCACCTCCCGCTAATTTCCTGATCTCATCCAGCACCTCGTTCGGGGTGGGTACGATACCGCCGGTATGCCCAAAGAATGCAACCGGAGCTTTCCCGTTAACAGCAAGGCGTACGTCGTCCAACATCTGCCCCATACTCATCTCAACACAGAGGAACGCTTTGGCGGTATCCGCAGCTTTGCTGATCGCTTCGGTCGGATACGGCCAGATCGTTTTGGGCCGGATCAGGCCGACCTTGATACCCTGTTCCCGCGCGGTGTTGATCGCGCTGCGTACAATCCGTGAGGTCGCACCATAGGCCACAACCACATACTCCGCATCCTCAAGCAGGTATTCTTCCCACTGCGTATGTTTCTCCTTGACGATCTCATAGCGCTTGAACCGTTCAAGAACCGTCTGCTCAAGCTCATCGGGTTTCAGATAAAGCGAGTTGATGACATTATGTTTGCGCTTGCCCTGATGGCCGCAGGCTGCCCAAGAAAATTTATCGAACGGTTTGACCTGCTTTTCCGGGAAACTGATTGGTTCCATCATCTGGCCGAGCATACCATCTGCAAAGAGCATTGCGGGCATCCGATAGGTGTCTGCAAGCTCGAACGCCTCGAAGACCATGTCCACCATCTCCTGGATCGAAGAGGGCGCAAATACAAGGATGTGGAGATCACCGTGGCCTGGGGCGCGGGTGGCCTGCCAGTAGTCTGCCTGTGAAGGCTGGATTCCACCGAGGCCCGGACCGCCGCGCTGAACATTGACAATCAGACAAGGCAGGTCGCAGCCCGCCAGATAGGAGATCCCCTCCGACTTGAGCGAAATGCCCGGCGAGGAGGAGGAAGTCATGGCGCGTACGCCGGCAGAAGCCGCACCGTAAACCATGTTGATTGCAGCAACCTCGGACTCCGCCTGCAGGTATGTACCGCCGACCTTCGGCATACGTTTGGACATATAGGCCGCAACTTCGGTCTGCGGCGTAATCGGATATCCAAAGAAATGATGGCAGCCCGCCTGCAAGGCCGCTTCTGCGAGCGCTTCATTCCCTTTCATCAGTACTTTCTCACTGGAAGCCAATAGATTTCACTACCTTTCACTATTTCTCCACGGTAATTGCGCAGTCTGGGCAGATAACCGCACACATCGCACAACCAATGCAGCTTTCCATGTCGGAAACAACCGCGGGGTGATACCCCTTGATGTTCAGGACAGACTTATCAAGCAGGATAATCTTTTTCGGACAAACCGTAACACAAAGGCCGCAGCCTTTGCAGATACTGTGGTCAACCGTCATCTTTGCCATATCTTCAGACACCTCCTTGCCGGGCATGTGTAAGCGCACATTACACTTCCCACGGCTTTTTTACATAAACTCTTACAGGGTAAACCTCGCTGTCAGGAATCATGCTTCTGACTTCCCCGGAAAATTCCTCCGGAACTGCGGTAAACAACAGTGGAAGACCATAACATGCTGCTGTTTCCTGTGCGAATAACAGTTTATCCGCAATCACCTGCGGAGTGGTCATCTCCCCGAGATTGGAGTTATTGACTACCGCAGTCGCTTCAAGACGGGATGCGTTCTGGATCTCTGAAAGCAGGCTGGATGCTTCTGCTGCGGTGCGGGTCAGGTACCGGTAACCGTTCACAACATAAAGCATGTCACAGCCACCTGCCTCCTGAATCGCTGCACTGTAGCGACCAAGCGCTGCCGCGCCTGCATCATCCCCACCGACATCAATTACGATCTGCCTGTCAGTATCCAACACTGCGTCCAGACGGGCTGTCAGTGCAGGGATATCCAGATTGGTGCGTGCATAGGGAGGGGCGATCATCTCGATACCGTTCTCTTCCAGCAGCCCGGTAAAATCCGCGCTGCGGAAATAGGGATTGACAATATCGAGATCGGCGAGAGCCACCTCTTTTCCCGCCTTGCGAAAATCCATTGCCAGATTGACCGCAAGGTTGGTTTTCCCGCTGCCATAGTGCCCGACAATAACCAGGATTCGTTTGAGCTGTTCGAGCAAACATCCACCCCCGTCTTTATACTTTAGATTTTCTTATTATAACATTCCTGCTCTTGTTGCACAACATCTGACCGCGAATTTTGTAGAATCGTTTGATTTTACTTTAAATTGGTGTCATGACAAAGTGCAATTTCTACAAAAATAGCTTTGTTTTATCCTGCGGTTTATTTGTCCATATTTTCCACATCACAAGGACATATATACAAAAATCCCCCGAAATTTCATCGAGGGATTTCCACCGTGGACAGATATGCACAATTCAATCACCTTGGAATTCACATTCCGTAAAGCAGCGCATTTACGATTGCAGCCGCAACATTGCTCCCTCCTTTTCGCCCACGCGCAATGATGTGTGGAGCTTGGATCTGTCCTGGTCCTCCTGTAACAAACAGCTCTTTGGACTCTACCACATTGACAAATCCGACCGGCACTCCTATCACAAGTGCAGGAGAAAGTTTCCCTTCGGCGATCAATTCATACAGCCGCACCAATGCTGTCGGCGCATTCCCAATCGCAAAAATCAGTTCCCGGTCAATCCGGGAGGCTTTCTCCATACTGGCAACCGCACGAGTGGTGCTGTTGTCTGATGCCAGCCTGACAACATCCTGATCAGCTATGAAACAGAACACCTCTCCCCCATATTCCGCAAGCCGTTTTTTGTTGATACCCGACCATGCCATCCGGGTGTCTGTGACGATACACGCCCCTCTCCGGATCGCGGCGCGTCCTTGTTCCACCGCATCTGGGGAAAAGGACAGGGTTTGCGCATAGTCGAAATCCGCGGTGGTATGGATCACCCGCCGGATTACCGACTCATTCTCCGGTGCAAGGTGAATGCCTTGTTCGAGCAGAATTCTGGAGATCGTCTCCATGCTCTGCCGTTCAATCTCAGAGGGCTGTGTATATTTCAGTTCGATTTTCATAAGTATCCCCTCACAATTCTATCCCCGTTCGGGCGGGGATTCCCTGTTCATATGGATGTTTGCGGCTGCATATCTCAGAAAGATAATCCGCCCGGCCGATTAGCCAGCCGGGCGGATTTCGGCCGGTCAAAACCAGCTCGAGCGGTTCCGGCTTCTGCTCGACAAATGCACGCAAAAGCGCTTCGTCAAGTGTACCGGTCGAAACCGCATTGATTGCTTCATCGAGTATCAGCAGGTCGTACCCTCTCCCCTGCCCTACCCGATAGATAATCTCCTGCAACATCCGGTTTTGCACATCCCGGGTCTGATGCAGCTCGGATGCGTCCATCTGGAACGTGAACTTTCTCACTCCCTCACACCGCAGGATGGAAACCTGTTTCAGTTGCTCCAGAATACGCAGCTCTCCCGATTTCCCATGCTTGAGAAACTGCGCAAACAACACTCTCATTTCCCGTCCGGCAGCGCGTACCGTCAGCCCGACTGCCGCAGTTGTTTTGCCCTTTCCATCTCCATAGTAGAGATGGATCAGCCCTTGCTTCACATAACTCCCTCCTTCAAAATTCGATAGATCTCCTGTAAATCAATATGTTCCCGTACCCCCTGGGCCAACAGATCGAACTGCGCTTCCCGATAAGCAACTGGATCGGGGATCGAAATAAGTGATGGGTCCACCCCCTTAGCGGTACAAAGACAGGACACCAGCGCAGAGACTGTCTCCGCGCGATCAAACAGCCCATGCAGATAGCTTCCACAGACCGTCCCGGAATATGCTCCGTCCGGCTTTCGGATTCCATCCTGGGTCTCTACCCAGAGAAGCGGGACTTCGGAGTACGTCTCTCCCATATGAATCTCGTATCCCTCTAGCGGAACGCCGGACAGACCTGCAAACCACCCATCAAGCGTTCCAAAAGCGCCCCTTACCTGTGTACGGGTCTTCTGACGGGCAAAAACAGTATCCACTGGAAGCAGGCCGATCCCGGCCAGCTCTCCCCCATGCTCTACCTCAAACGGGTCGCGAAGCCGTTTTCCAAGCATCTGATACCCCCCACAAATTCCCAGTACTGCACCACCCGCAGCAGCAAATTTTTGGATTGCTGCTTCCAACCCGCACTGCCGCAGCCAAAGCAGGTCGGACATGGTGTTTTTGGTCCCTGGCAGGATCAGCAGGTCTGGAGAGCCGAGTTCAGCTGTGGAGTGTACATATCGTAGGCTGATCCCATCCGCAGCTGAAAGTGGGTTGAAATCGGTAAAATTGGAAATACGCGGCAGACGGACGACCGCAATGTCGAGCAAACCAGGGGTACCGCGCTTATAAAACCGGTCGGACAGACTGTCCTCATCGTCAATATCCACATCCAGACAGGGCACTGTGCCGACCACTGGTACCCCTGTGATCTGTGCGATCTGTTCCAGCCCAGGCCGAAGAATCTCAATATCCCCCCGGAACTTGTTGATGACCAAACCTTTCACCATCCTGCGCTCGTCTGAATCGAGCAGGAGCAATGTTCCGGCGAGCGAGGCAAACACCCCACCGCGGTCAATATCTCCGACCAGCAGCACAGGCGCACCAATCAGTTTGGCAAGCCCCATATTGACGATATCATCCGTCTTGAGATTGATTTCAGCAGGGCTTCCCGCCCCTTCCACCACAATAATGTCATTTTCCGCTGCTAGACTTTCGTAAGCCTGCATAATCTGCGGGAGGAACGAACGCTTTTTTGCGAAATAATCTCGTGCACTCATCGTCCCGACCACCTCACCATTGACAATCACCTGTGACCCAGTGTCGCTCGATGGTTTCAGCAGAATCGGATTCATCCGCACCGATGGCTCGATTCCTGCCGCCTGTGCCTGTACCGCCTGTGCGCGTCCCATCTCCAACCCTTTCCGGGTGATATAGGAGTTAAGCGCCATATTTTGGGATTTAAAGGGGGCGACACGATAACCATCCTGCCGGAATATCCGGCAAAGTGCCGCCGCAAGCAGACTTTTTCCTGCATTGGAAGCCGTCCCCTGTATCATAATTACCTTTGCCCGTTTCATTTTGTGCCAAGCACCTCCTTTATTGCCCGAATCAATCCGGCATTTTCTTCATGCATTTTGACTGCAATCCGATAGAACTGTCCATCCAACCCATGATAATTGCCACAACTCCGAATCAGGTATCCCTTGTTCACCAGTTTCTCCCGTAAATCGCAGCATCCTTCCAACTTAAAGAACAGATAGTTTGCCTGTGAACCAAAACAGACTGCCCCTACAGAATGCAGTTCGGTTTCCAGATAGCTCCGTTCCCGGTGTACCAGTTTCCTTGTCTGCTCCAGATAGGCAGAATTACACTCCAGCGCAGCCAATCCCGCAATCTGCGCCGGACCAGAAACATTCCAGGGCGGTTCACAGATCTGGATACGCTCCAGAACCGTCTGATCAGAACAGAGCAGGTATCCCAGCCGCAGGCCGGCCATCGCATAGAGCTTGGTAAACGCCCGCAGCAAGAGCAGATTTGGAAACTCCGCTAACCGGCCCTGCAAGCCCTCCTGCCCTTTCGGAAGGAACGGAAGGAAGCATTCGTCAACCAGCAGCAGGATACCGAATTTTGCACATCGGTTTAGAATCTGCATAAGCAAGCCATGATCGATTGGAAGTCCGGTCGGGTTGTTCGGGTTACAGAGCACCACCAGATTCAAAGCTGGCTCTATCTGTTCGAGAACCCGTTCAGTGAGCTGGAACCCCTCCGATTCCTGTAACAGATGTCGCTTTACGATGCACCCAACCGCATCCAGCGCAGATTCATATTCAGAAAAAGTCGGGGCTGCGATCAATGCACGCGCTGGGCGCAGAGACAATGCAATCCGATACAGCAGGTCCGCCGCCCCATTTCCGCAGTGCACCCAATCTGTATGCACCTGATCCCGGACGGCAATCCTTTCACAAAGTGTCCGACAAAGCGGGTCCGGATACCGCTCCCAGCACTCACTGGCATGAAAAAGGGCCTGCCTGACTGAAGCAGGCAGGCCAAGCGGATTGGTGTTGACCGAGAAATCAATTGGCGGACTTGTATATCCATACAAATCGCCGCCATGAACAAGTCCTTTCATACCATCCCTCCCAAAAAAAGGCTGAAAAGCATACGCGACGCACCGAACAGGAACAGAGCTGCGGCTGAAGCTGCATACATCAATCGGTTCGCACGCTGGATGTCCTCCGGTTCTACCGGGCGAAGGCTGTCTCCGATCATTGGTTTTCGCACCAGCCGACCACCGTACCATGCATCTCCGGCGAGCTGTACACCCAACGCACCTGCACAGGCGGCTTCGGTCTGCGCGCTGTTGGGGCTTGCGTGATTCCGGCGGTCCCTCCGCCAGGTGCAATATGCGCTTTTTCCATCAAGCCCGCACAGCCGCGCGGTTGCGATCATCATCAATGCGCAGAGCCGGGACGGAACCAGATTGAACAGATCATCCAAATGTGCGGCAGATTGTCCGAACCAGAGATAACGGTCGTTTTTGTATCCGATCATGGAATCGAGCGTATTGACCGCCTTATAGCAAACACCTAACGGAACACCACCCAGCAACAGATAAAAAAGCGGTGCAACCACCCCGTCAGAGGCATTCTCGGCAACTGTCTCAACTGCGGCTTTGGCCACCCCATCGAAATCGAGTGTGCCGGTATCCCGCCCAACGATCCAGGAAACCGCATATCGCGCATCGGTAAGGTTTCCCGCGTTCAGAGCATCGAATACCCGCATACTCTCCTTTTGAAGCGCGCGCGCCGCAAGCATCTGATAACAAATCAGTGTTTCCACTGCAAGTCCGATCGCTGGATGAACCCACCTTGCCAACGCCACAACTGCATAAGCAATCCCCGTGGAGACAGCCAAAGTCAGCAGTGTGGTCAGGATACCGCCAGCCTGCTCCCCTTTTTTTCCCTGTGGAAATAGCCTGCGCATACCCGCTTCAAGCAGAGAGATCAGGCGACCGATCCAGCGCACCGGATGCGGAAGCCAGTGCGGGTCTCCGAACAGAAGATCAAGCAGAAATCCGAATGCAACCGGAGCGACCGGAGCGACCGGATTCCAAAATACGTCAAACCGGCTCATCTATCCGCGTTACCTCTCGCAACATCCGGCCTTTTGCCCATTGTTCTTCGGTTACGCAGGCAGACCATCCACCGAGGTTGGGCACCTGCCAGTCATAGAATGGTTTTCCTTTGGCGAACCGCTCCATAACTGCCATAATTGTACCGCCGTGAATCACAAATGCAACTCGGCTGATTTGATCCCGAAAACAGTCTTCGATCGCCTGTGCGAAGCCGTTACAGCAGCGTTCCCGGAATCCCCTTCCAGATTCCCCATTGGGCGGAGCGGCTTCTCCGCCTGATGCGATCCACTCCTGATATTCGGGCAGGGCTTCTAGTTCTCGGTGGCACTTTCCCTCGAAATCTCCGAAATCACATTCCCGCAGGCTGTCGAGCACCACTGGCTGTTCCCCTGGATAAAGAATTTGAGCAGTCTGCCGGCAGCGAAGCAATGGGCTGACATAAACCCGCTCCGCCATCGGATAGGCGAGATTACAAAAGCAGGCGACACCGGCCTGGGAGAGCGGCTGATCGATGCGCCCAATGTACCTTCGTTCGATATTGCCCTGTGTCTGGGCGTGCCGGATCAAAAAAATCTCCAATGGTTACCCCCCTTTTATCATAATCGGAATTCCCGCAATTATCCGTTCTACCCTGCACGCATGACAGGCGACCAAGCAGCAGGCACGCCCTGCAGCCTCCCGCCATTCCCGCTCGAAGCCGCTGACTGGCACCACCCCGCAGCCAATCTCATCCGAAACCACAATCAGGTCAGGCCGCTCTTCTATCAACCTGTGAATATAGACCAAGGGGTCCTGCCCATCCTCTAGGAGCCTACGGACCAGCAGATGCAGACGGTTTACCACTGGTTGATCCGGGATCCGGTCGAGCGGGCAATTTGAGCCGTCGCAAACCTGTTCTCGGAAGATTCCAGTACGCGCAAGGACCAGATCCAGCTTTCCCTGCCCTTTCCCGCCGACAATCATCTCCATCCAACCATCCTCCCTGCAAAAATAACTGCAAACAGCATCCCAAATTCGGCAAGCTGTAGAAACCAGCCAGCTAAATCCCCAGTAATCCCTCCGAACTGCCGGTAGGATGTCCGCTGGTAGAACAAAAAGATTGCGACAAGCACCAACAGACAGGCCATCCCGATTTGAAACTGGATCCAAAGCATCCCGTATGCGCAGAGCCAGAAGATGGTAAGCAGGAAACCGGCACACCGTCCTTTCTGCGCTGCATCTGCAAACCCAGCCGCGAGACCGCTCGTTTTGGCGCACTGGAAAGTTACCACCGAAAGCCCGCTCAATGCCCGAGATGCGACAAACCCGATCCCAATCATCCCACAGGCCCGGGAAGAAACCGGAAATTCACTCCAAAGCCCGAAGGTCAGAAGCAGATAAAGACAGCATCCTATCAGCGCAAACGCGCCGAGATGCGCGTCCTTGAGAATCTGTAGTTTTTGTTCGGTGGGCGCATGGGATGCGAGCGCATCGACCGTGTCACAAAAACCGTCAAGGTGGATGCCCCCAGTGATCAACACGGGGATCGTCGTTGCTGCCGCAGCCAGAAGGACCCTGCCGATCTGGAACCGTCCGCAGAACCATAGCCATCCCCAGACCGCTCCTCCAACCACTCCACCCACCAACGGAAAGGCGCAGAGCAGATAGCGGGTCGTCTTTTCATCCCATGCGAACTGGGGCATAGGAATCGCTGAATACATCGAAAATGCAGCTGCAACTGTCCGAAGCAGATTCATTCTATATCCCTCCCCTTGCAGATCACCGGAATCCCACAGACCACCTCTACCACCCGATCGGCGCGGGCAGCGATCGCCCGGTTTAGGCTGCCAAGCAGTGCGAGATAACGCTCGGTATCGGGATCGTAGGAGACTCCATCCGAAAAAATCTCGTTAGAAACGATCACAACTGCCTCTGCCTGTGCGCAGAGCTGGTCGAGCCCTCGCAGGATTGCGGTATCTGTATCCTGCCCCGCACCATCCGGGGAAAACAGCTCATTTGCTGCCAGATTAGAGAGGCATTCCAGCAGAACTGTACAGCCCTTTGGCAATCGAAGCTCTGCAATCCCGGTATACTGTTCCACCGTCTCGAACCCCTTTTTCTGGCGGGCAGCCCGGTGCTTTTTGATGCGGGCTTCGCACTCCGCATCAAACGGCTTCATGGTGGCCAGATAGAACTTCCGCCCGCCCGCTTCCACTGCCAGCCGTTCGGCATATTCCGATTTTCCGCTTGCCGCGCCGCCTAAAACCAATGTCAACATCGGATTATTCCAGTGGCTGGTAGCCATCAATCTGAATCTGCTCAAAGGTGCGCATCCCGCAGTAGACCGCAGCTGCCATATCCAAAAGCGGCAGCATGGCGATTGCACCAGTCCCCTCTCCGAGACGGAGTCCGGCAGAGATTGCCGGAGAAATTCCCAGCGCATCAAGCAGAGGGCGTCCTGCCGGTTCTTCCGGCAGATGGGAAGCGAGCGGATATCCAGCCGCCGCTGGACAGAGCCTCACGGCGGCGAGCGCGGCAGCAGCGGAGATCACGCCGTCCACCACGACCGGCAACCGGTGCACTGCTCCCCCCAGAAACAACCCGCACAATCCGGCAATGTCCAGTCCTCCGACCTTGGAAAGGACGTCGATCGGATCGGCCGGGTCGGGCTGGTTGACTGCGATCGCTCGCTCTATTGCGCAGATTTTGCGCTGGAGTCCGTCGCTCGAAAGCCCTGCGCCACGCCCGGTCAACGAGGCTGGCGGCTTCCCAAGCAGAACCGACGCAACCGCACTTGCAGTGGTCGTGTTGCCGATCCCCATTTCTCCAGTTGCCAGAATCCGGTAGCCTTTCTGTTTCAGGTCCCCCACCAGGTCGATTCCAAAGCAGAGCGCATCCAGCGCCTGTTCCCGCGTCATCGCCGGGCCAACCGCGATATTTCCGGTTCCGTAGGCGATTTTATGTCGGAGCAGGTCCCCCTGTACATCCTGTGAGACCCCGATGTCCACCGGGAGCAGGTCACAATCCGCAACCCTCGCCATCATACAGGCGCAGGTCTCTCCCCGCGTGAAGTTTTCCGCCACTACCGCTGTTACTTCGCTGCCGGTCTGGGTAACGCCTTCGGATACCACCCCGTTGTCCGCGCAGAAAACGACACAGGCGCGCTTTTTCAGAGAAACCTGTGCATCCCTGGTGATTCCTGCAATTTGTACCACTGCATCCTCGAGCAGGCCCAATCCGCCAAGCGGTTTGGCAATCGAATTCCAACGGTCTCTGGCCTGCTGCATGATGGTCTGATCTAATGGCTGGACCGCACATAGGCGGTCGCTCAGGCTTCGGTTCATCTCCCCTGCTCCTTCCGATATTCAAGCGCGGCATTCAAAAACCGTCTTGCTGCGGGTGGATCGCCCGCCAGATAGAGGTGTGGGAACCCCGCATACAGCCGTTCAGTAGTGTGCACACAGTCCCAATGGACATCCCGCATCGGCTTTTGGGCGGAAAAGCCGTCCCCGCAGTCTCCACTCTCCCAATAGTGGAACTCATGTGCGCGGAAGGTCCCACCACGGGAACAGAGTAGATTATCCTGTTTGGCGGTCAGCTCCACATATCCAAACCGGGAAAGCTGGTCGGTTTTATAACCTGCAGCCGGGATCAGGCCGACCATCCGATGCGGAATCCGACGCCTGTCCTCCAACGTCCGGTGCAGATAAAGGAACCCGCCGCACTCAGCGATCGTCGGCATCCCGCTTTCGATCGCTTTCCGAACCGATTCCTGCATCGAGCGGTTTCGTGCAAGACGCCATGCATGCAGTTCCGGATAGCCGCCTCCAAGCAGCAGACCATCACAGTCGAACGGAATCGACCGATCCGCCAGAGGGCTGAACCAAACCAGTTCCGCGCCGAGCAGCTGGAGCAGTGCCAGGCTATCCGCATAATAAAAACTGAACGCCGCATCATGCGCGACCGCAATCCGGGGCGTACCATTAACCGGCTCGAGTGCAAGCGGCTGGTAGATCAGGGTCGAGGCATTCTGTGCGGCCGCGACCAAACCATCCAGATCAATCGTCTGCTCCGCCTGTTCTGCCAGGCGGTCGAGTTTCTCCCGCAACCGGGAGATCTCCCGCGCGGTGACCAACCCAAGGTGCCGGCTTTCAAAACCGCAGCCTGGCATCGGCGGCAGATAACCGAATACATCTACAGCACATTCCCGCTCGATCAGCTCCTGCACTTCGGGGTAAACCGATGGTGAGAGCTGGTTCAGGATCACCCCAACAATCCCGGAATCCGAACGGAAATTTTTAAATCCATTGACCATCGCGGCGATCGAAACCGCCATCCCACGCCCATTGATCACCAGAATCGTTGGAGTCTTTGTCACCCGGCCCAGATCGTAAGCAGATGCTTCAATACTCTTCCCCGCCAGACCGTCATAAAGCCCCATGGCCCCCTCAATCAGTGCAAGATCGGTTCTTCCCGCATCCGCAAGAAGGCGGCAGATGGTTTCCCGATCTCCAAGATAGAGGTCAAGATTGGAAGAATAGGCCGCGCCGACTGCGGACCGGTGAAACATCGGGTCTATGTAGTCCGGCCCGCTCTTGAAGCTGGCGACACGCATCCCCCGCTTCACCAATGCACGCAGGATCGCGCAGCTCACAGTTGTTTTTCCGGAACCGCTTGCCGGGGCGGCAAGCAGCAGACGGGGCAAATTTACGGTTTCCATGCGTCTTTCCCTCCCGCACTCAAAATATAGACCGGGTTTTGTCCGGTCATCATGTGGCTGCTGCCCACCGTTTTTGACCGCGCAGCGAATACCTGTACGATCTCCTGTCCGGTGAGTTCCAGCCGGTTGAACGCCTCGAGCGCGGCTCCGACCGTCTCAAGCGTGATCGCGTTGACTACCACCCGCACAGCGGGGTTTTTCTGCACCGCAAGTTCGACTGATGCGGACAGTCCGCCCGAACTGCCCCCAATAAATACGGCATCAGGAGCTGGCAGATCAGACAATGCATCTGGAGCGGTCCCTTGGATAATTTGCAGATTCGGAAGCGAAAATCGTATCCGGTTTTGTTCGATCAGTTTGCAGGCTTCCTGCTCCCGTTCGACTGCAAAGACCAACCCATCCGGGAGTACCCTCGCAACCTCAACCGAAACCGAACCAGTGCCCGCCCCCACATCCCAAACCATCCATCCAGGCTCCAGGCACAGCTTGGAGATCGAAACCGCCCGCACCTCGGCCTTGGTCATGGGGACATTCCCGCGCAGAAATGCTTCGTCTGGGATGCCATGGGTCGCTGGACGGGAGCGGCGGCGCATGTTGCAGTTGCGCACCAGCATCACCGCAAGCGGATCGAATGTTTCTCCGCAAAGCTGCTCTGCTGTTCCCTGTGAAATCCGTTCATCAGGGTACGAAAGCCGCTCCCCCACTGATACCGCCAGATCACCAAGCGCATTTTCGCAGAGACGAGCACAGATTTCAGCTGCACCGAATTTTCCACCGGTCAGAAGAAACGTTTCCTCGTTTGCACAGATGGTCCCAATCAGATCCTGCTCCCGCCCATGCAGACTCAGTACCGAAATATCCTCCCAGGAAATGCCGAGCCTTGTACAGAAATATTGCAGACTGCTGATCCCGGGAATCAGCTCGACCTGCTCATCCCCCAATAAGTGCATAAGACCTTTGGCCGCACTGTAAAAACCAACGTCTCCCGAGACAATCACGGTCACATTCCCCAACTGCCGGCGGCGCAGAACCTCTTCGGCGATCTGTGCCGGAACAGATGCCGGGACCTTTTCCACGTCCACATCCGGAAAGCAGTTGAGCAGCCGTTGTGCACCAATCAGGCAGCGGCTCTGCTGGATTGCCCGCATCGCCCGGATGGTGAGCAGATCAGGATTCCCCATCCCAATCCCGATAATTGTAATATGCATCCTGCTTTCCTCCTCTGTCCCGTTATAATAGCTCTTCCGGAACTGTATCAGGGATTCTCAGCCCAAACTCATCGGTCAACAGGGATACCACCTCCCGGTAGCGCATCCCCCGGCCTGTTGACGGCCTGCTGATTACGATGACCATCGCGCCGGCATCCTGCGCTGCCGCCAGTTTTTCTGGGAAACCTCCGGTCTCGCCTGAGTCCTTGGTTACCAGCAGGCCCGCCCCGATCTCCCGCAGTGTCGCGAGGTTCATTTCCCGGGAAAACGGACCCTGCATCGCTATAATATGCTTTTGTGGGTATCCAAGCGTCAGGCATCTTTCCAGCGACTCCAACGCTGGAAGAACCCTCGGATAAAGCCGCTTTTGGAAATCGGGCAGACGGGCAAAAATATCCAGGTCCTTGCTCCCGGTGGTAAGGAGCACATTGCCGGTTGTCGCGCTTAAGACATCCACAGCCTGCCGCGCATCCTCCACATAGACGCATCCGTCCGACTGCGCGGACGGCCGGTCAATCCGCAGATAGCGGGTTCTTGTCTTTTCGCATGCCTGACAGATATTGCGGGTCGCCTCATCTGCATAAGGGTGGGTGGCGTCTATCACACAGTCGAATTTCAGGTTTTGCAGCATTGTGGCCATCTCATCCTGATCGAGGCGGTCGGCAAACACCTTGACCGCATCCGGAAGAAGCTGCCTGCCATATCCGGTTGCGACGCTTGCACAGACCGACACGCCGCACCGATAGAGCAGCTCGATCAGTCGCCTACCCTCAGTTGTACCGGCAAACACCAGAAAATTAGACATCCCGATACCCCCTCGGTGTGACCATTCTGCCGTTTTTCAGCGTGGTGGAGGAATTCCCAATAAAAACGGTGGTAAACATATCCACTGTTTCCTCCCGCAGCTCGAGAAGGGTCATCACCCGGGCCTGTTCTCCGTTCCGCCCGATATTCTTCACAATCCCTGCCGCAGCGCTGGGAGAACGGTATCTCAGCAGGATGTCACATGCCCGTTGCAGATGGTCTGTACGTTTTTTGCTTGCAGGGTTGTACAGACAGATACAGAAATCCGCCATGCCTGCCGCATCCAGCCGTTTTTCGATCGTCTCCCAAGGGGTCAGAAGGTCGCTCAGAGAGATCACTGCAAAGTCGTGAACCAGAGGTGCACCAAGCAGCGCAGCTCCGCTGCATGCGGCTGTTACACCCGCAACCACCTCGATCTCCACCGGCGGGTATTGGTCTGAAAGTTCGTAGACCAGCCCAGCCATTCCATAAACACCCGCATCTCCACTACATACCAACGCGACTGTCTGCCCGCCTGCGGCCTGTTCAAGCGCGGCGCGACAGCGGTCGGCTTCCTGACGCATTGGGGTGGTCAAACATGCTTTCTGTGGGAACTGGCTCCGCACCAGATCAACATAGACGGTATATCCAGCGATTATGTCGCTCTGTTCGAGCGCGGCGACCGCCCTGGCAGTCATGTCCAGCCGATTTCCAGGGCCGATCCCGACTACAAAAATTTTGCCCATTCTGTTCCCTCCCCTCAAAATGTCAGTTCCGGAAACGGCATTGCAGCGGCGACGGTCACGCCATCTATCGCAACCTTTCGAAAGAGCAGTTCTCCCCCTCCACAGGCCACCGCAGCCCGTTCACAGACGTTGTCCACTCCAACCGTCCGCTCCACAAATGCCGAACCGGTGAACTGACCTTCTGTCTGCACCAATGTCTGCGCGGAAGCGGCTTCCAGCGGCAGGCTGTATTTCCCGCAAAATGCACGAATGCATGGCTCCTGTGCTTTTCGGTCGATCGTTGCGATCTGCCGCACCGCAAAAAGAGAAATCTGCTGGGACGCGAGCACGCTCAACACCGCCTGTTCGAACTGTTCCTCCGAAATCCCTTTCCGGCATCCAACACCGACGGTTACCAGACGTGGGAACAGGTGCAGGGTGTTATCAAACGGACGGGTATGCCCATCGAGCGTCAGATGGATACCAAGTAATCCGGACTGTGCATACAAAAGCCCGTCGGGAAGCCTCCCGGCAACCGGGAAGTCACTCTCAAACCCGACCTTCTCCCCCGCCAGAACTGCGGCAGAGACCCGCTTGGCCAGCTCCCGTTCCCCGATGGAAAGCCCTTGTGAGGCCGCCCACAGATCAACCGCAAATTTTTGATGCAGATCGGTCGCGGTTGAGATTACCGCCACCCCGCCGGTCAATTTTGCCACCTCTTTGGCGAGCTTGTTGGCGCCGCCTACATGCCCACTCAAAAGCGGAACCGCAAACCGTCCCAGCTCATCGACCGAAACGACCGCCGGATCACAGAATTTGTCCCGGACAAACGGTGCAATCGCCCGTACAGCGATCCCACAAGCTCCGACAAAGAGAACTGCGTCGCCTGAAAAGGCCTGTTCCGCCCAATCATGCAGGCTGGGACGCGGCTCCGTCCCTCCCCGCCGCAGGACTGATGCGTCCATTACCTCGTACCCTGCTGCTCTCATTCCATCTTCCAGGCGGTTGAGAAGGGCTGCACCCGTTTTGGTGAACGCGACGATTGACAGCTTCACTGGCTCGCCTCCCGGAATCCAGTTGAAAACGACGGATCATAGAGTTTGGACCGCTCATAATGGGACGATGTTCCCCGCAGGTATTCCCCAATCAAAATCAATGCAGTTTTTTGGATGCCATGCTCCTGTGCACATACAGGAAGCTGTCCAACCGTACAAAGAATCGTTTTCTCGTCCGGCCAGCTCGCCTTGTAAACGATCGCTGCAGGGGTATCTGCTGGATAGCCGCCACAGATCAGGCGGTCGCTCAACTCCCCGGCCATCCCAGCACTCAGATAGACCGCCATGCTGGCCCGATGCGCCGCCAGCCGTTCAATCGACTCGGATTCCGGAACCGGGGTGCGTCCCGCCATCCGGGTGACAATCAGTGTCTGGGAGACGCCCGGCAGGGTGTATTCCGCTCCCCCCAGATGCCCCAGCGCGGCAGCGGCCCCGCTGAACGCACTTACCCCAGGGGTGATATCGAAGGAAATCCCCTCTGATTGTAATGCGTCGATCTGCTCCCTGACTGCACCATAGAGTGAAGGGTCTCCAGTATGCAGACGCACAGTGGTCTGACCTATGGCTTCGGCCTCCCGGATCGACTCCAGTACCTGCTCAAGGGTCATCTGCGCGCTGTTACGGATAACACAACCAGGTTTCGCAGCTTCCAGAAGTGCGGGATTGACCAGCGATCCCGCATAGATGATCTGATCCGCCTGCTGTAAGAGCCGGTGTCCCCGAAGGGTAATCAGGTCGGGGGCGCCGCATCCAGCCCCTACAAAATGAACCATCTGCGTATTCCCCCTCTCAGTCGGGCTGCCGTTCCCCGGCTATGATGATTGAAAAATAGCTGGAAGCCTCATCGGCCTGATCAAGAGAATCCAGAATCCGTTCCCCCTCCATCCCGCACCGCTCAACCATCCGCGCCTGTTGATAAAGGCCCCGTTCCCGCAGAGCTGTTTTGACCTGCCCAATCTTTTTGCCGGTTTTCATCAGTACCTTGACACCGTTCCAGTCCAGACCTTCATCCGCACCCTCATACGAGGCGGGGATGATATGGAGCGGCTTTGCGGCTTCGGTCAAACTGATGCCAAGCCGTGACGCGACTGCGCAGAACGAAGGTACCCCTGCTACCATCTCGGCTTCGAATCCCAGCGCGCGGATTCTCTCCTGCATATAAGCGTAGGTGGAATAGATCGAAACATCCCCAAGGGTCAGGAACGCGACCGACTTCCCTTTCTCAAGCTGTTCCGCGATCTGCGCAGCTGCCGCAGTGTGGCACGCTTCCAGCCGGCCCGGATCCCGCGTCATGGGAAATAAGAGGTCTATCTTCTGTTTGGAAAGGATTTCCGGAACCGCTTCACAGGCGATCTTCCAGGCAACCTGGGTTTCCGCCCCCGACTGCGGTACCGCCACCACTTCACAGGAGCGGATCACCCGCACCGCTTTCAGGGTCATCAGTTCCGGGTCCCCGGGTCCGACACTCACCCCGTACAATCTTCCCTGCATCTTCTTTCCTCCAACACGCTCGTTTGATTTGAAAAATCAGCTGTTCTGCACCCAAAGTCTGCCCCAAAATGCCATACTGGTTGGAAAAGACCACTGCGCCAAACGGGGTGTTTTTCAACCTCTGCCCAAGATGGAACCCGATTTTTTCTATGATCGTTTTCATCACCGGATCGCGCAGCCCTGCCTGCTCCAAAAGCTCGACCGCCCGGTCGGTTGTATCCGCCTGCATCAGCGCAGATGCCAGCATCCGATCTGCACCCGCCAGCGCGGCATGGGCAGCAAAAATCTCCATTCGTGCATCAGCGACCCGGGAATGGGTTTGAAACACCCCTGCCGCCAGCTTGACCAGCTTTCCAATGTGCCCAACCAGAAGCAGCCCGGTAAATCCCAGATGATCCGCATAATCGAGCGCATCGCCGATAAAATTGCTGCACAGTGCCGCCCTGTCGAGCGGAAGCCCGATCTCTTTGGAGGCAAAGCGTTCCCCATAATTTCCCGGTGTCAGTAGGATCGGTGTATCCCCTGCCGCGCGCAGCATATCCAGTTCGGCACGAATCGTCTGTATCAGGGCGGCTCCGCTCATTGGCTCGACAATTCCGGTTGTACCCAGAATCGAAATGCCTCCTACAATTCCAAGGCGGGGGTTGTAGGTCTTGGCAGCAACCCGCTGCCCATCCGGAACAGAAACGGTCACCCGCGCGCCCAGATTCGCCCCGAACCTGTCCAGCACCTCCCGAACTTCCTGCTCAATCATCCGACGGGGTATCTGGTTGATCGCTGCCGCACCAGGCGGCTGTTCCAAGCCCGGACGTGTGACCCGTCCAACGCCTTCCCCGCCTTCGACCAGGATTTCCCTGCCTGGAAAGAAACTGACTTCGGCACAGATCAACAGTCTATTGGTCACGTCAGCATCGTCGCCGGCATCCTTGCGCACCCCGTAAACCGCCTTTCCGGGCGACACCGAGCAGAGTTCGGACGAAAGGCAGAGCTGGATGCCTTTTGGAAGCAGGATTGAAACTGCCGCCTGCTCCTTTCCGGTAAGCAGATGTGTCGCCGCAGCTTTAGCTGCGGCCGCCGCGCAGGAACCAGTGGTATAGCCACACCGCAGCTTTTTTCCACCGCTGTAACAGTACGGATACACTTCCATCCAACCCCATCTTTCCTGCGAAAAAACAGGACGCCGCCGCAGGAACTGCGGCATCGTCCCCCATCATCATTCGGTTCTAACGAGCATTTTAATCGAATTTTTGACAAAAGTCAAGCCGGGAGACATAGAATATGGTATATCCAGAAACTTCAAACCGTACCCAAAACAAAAGGAGGCGTTTTTCGTGCTGAAAACCTACCCCTACAACCGGGAAAAAGCCGCAGTATATGCCAAGAAATGGGCATTTGAACGCAATCCCCGTTATATGAGATTCGACGGCATAGGGGGCGACTGTACCAGTTTCGTCTCCCAATGCCTGTTTGCAGGCGGTGCAGTGATGAACTATGCCCGGGATGTCGGATGGTATTATAACAGTCCAACCGACCGCGCCGCAGCGTGGAGCGGCGTACCCTACCTCTACAATTTTCTGACCCGCAACCGTTCGGTGGGACCATTTGCAGAACAGGCCGAAGCAGATGGGATCGAAACGGGAGACCTGATCCAGCTCGGGGATGCGGCAGGGCGATGGTATCACTCGCTGTTCGTCAGCGGGTTTGAGGGCAGCGACCCGCTTGTCACCACTCATACATTTGACGCTTTCGCTCGCCCGCTCTCCAGCTATACCTTTTCCTTTGTGCGCTATTTGCATATTATTGCGGTCCGAAGTTGGTGAATATCTACAAATTTTTGTACAATAGGTAAAAAATGCTCCTCTTTTCTGCAATTTACTTGCTTGTCCCAAAAAACAATGATAAAATAAGACTGTTACCGAGTCTCTGGAGAAAGGATGTGGTCTCAAATCAGCCGTTTTATTATCCGTGTGATTGAAAACGGAGAGGAAAAATATCTGTTCAGCACCCGTGTTCTGCTGTACGACCCCGCACTTGCTAAAAAATTCTCTTCTCCTCTGCTCGCAAACCGCTATTGGAAAAAATCGCTTTACAAAGGATTGGCCCATACCATTATCCCTGATCCTTATGAGCTAGCCGTTCCACATTCTTTGAGTGCGATTGTCGAATGATCCCCCTGTTCCATATGCGAATACGACAATTTTAAGCTCTACATTTGTACGCATTTATGGAAAACTCCTATTTTCCAAAAAGACGTATACAAAAACGGTTGTTTTTTGTATAATGCTATCCGTGTGATTTTGGTCCTGACTTCGATTTTAAAAACCGATGGTGGCTCCCGTCCTCTGCTTCGGCAAACAGAGGACGGCGGATCAAAACGCAGGCGCCGGAGAAACCAAAAAGAAAGAGGTATCGTCAATGTCACATCCTATGGCAAATTTTGATGAGAAAGAGATTTTTTTTGATGAAAGCTACGTTGCAAAGCTGGGGCTGATTGTCACTGAAAGCGCACAGGAACTTGGAAAAAAGATCAATAAGCATCTCATTCGTTGGGCTACAGACGCCGGCATGGATTATGATTCCTTTATTGTAGAGAGCGAATGTCCCCGTTTCTCTTCCGGGGATGGAAAAGGCATTATCAAGTCGACCGTCCGCGGCGATGACCTCTTCTTTCTTGTAGATACTGGGAACTATAGCTGCACCTATAAGATGTTCGGGGTGCAAAACCATATGTCCCCGGACGACCATTTCCAGGATCTCAAACGCCTGATTCAGGCTGCGAGTGGTAAAGCACATCGGATTACGGTGATTATGCCGATCCTTTACGGCAGCCGCCAGCACCGCCGCAGCTATCGTGAGTCCCTCGACTGTGCGTTTGCGTTGCAGGAGCTGCAAAATATGGGTGTTTCCAATGTTATCACCTTTGATGCGCACGACCCCCGCGTTCAGAACGCAGTCCCGCTCATGGGCTTTGACAACGTGATCCCTTCTTATCAGGTGCTCAAGACACTGCTCCGTTCAGCCAGCGACCTTCAGATTGACCGGGATCATTTCATGGTGGTAAGCCCGGACGAAGGTGCCATGCAGCGTAATATGTACTATGCTTCTGTCCTCGGCGTGGACCTTGGGATGTTCTATAAACGCCGCGATTATTCCCGCATCATCAATGGACGCAATCCGATTGTAGCGCATGAATACCTTGGCGACTCGGTAGAGGGCAAAGACATCTTTATTGCAGATGACATCATCTCTTCGGGTGAGTCGATGCTCGACATCGCATATGAGCTAAAAAAACGCAAGGCCCGCCGTATTTTCGCCTATTCTACCTATGCGATCTTTACGAATGGGGTGGATGCATTCGATAAGGCCTATCGTGATGGCATTATCTCGGGTGTGCTCGGTACCAATCTCACCTACCGCACCGATGCGCTTCGGCAGCGTGAGTGGTTCTATGAGGTAGATGTTTCCAAATATATTGCATACTTTATCGCTGCGATCAATCAGGAAATGTCCATCAGTAAAATCCTCGATCCGTTGGAAAAGATCAAAGACCTGCTTGCAAGACGCTGATCAAAAAAAGACCTCCCGTGTTATCGGGAGGTCTTTTTTTCTGTGCCATATGTGGGCTTATTTTCTTCCAAAAAGATTCGCAATAGGGGCAATTGCGGTTTGCAGATCATTGATCGCGGTATTCAGCTTTTGAATATCAATGCTTTCCAGAATTTCCAGCGCATGCTTTACGCTTTCCAGCATCTCGGCGACCCCATCCTCCCCTTTTTCAAGCAGACTGTCAACTTTTCCGAGCGTTCCAGCGTAATCGAGCTGTGCAATATCCGAGGTTGCACTTTGCAGGTTTGTCAGTACCGCCTCCGACTGTCCCATCAATGCGTTTATTTTAGGATAAAGCACCAGACCCGCCACCAACACAACCGCCAGCAGACAACCAAAAATTCCGGTACAGACCTGCATCAACCTGTACTGCCTGCGGGCATATTTTTTCTGTTCTGCTGCGTCCTCCTGCATCTGGCGAAGCAGTCCTGTCAACTCGGACCACTCTGACGGGCGTTCCTCTTCTTGCTGCTGTACCTCTGTTTTCTGTTCTGTTTCGGTCATGCTTTTTCCCCTTTCTCTCGTTCCAGATAGACCAGTGCCTGTTCTGCTGTCTGCACCAGATACCGCATCGCTTCTACAGGATATTGCCCCACCGCAGTCTCTCCAGTCAACATCAGCGAGGAAGCCCCGTCCAAAACGGCATTAAAGATATCCAAAACCTCGGCCCGGGTTGGAACTGCGGCATGGTGCATCGAATGCAGAAGCTGGGTCACGACCATGAATGACTTGTTTTCCTTCCGGCAGGCTACTGCGGCCTCCTTCTGTGCCGCCGGCAGCTCCCAGAGCGGCATGTCGTTTCCCAAGTCTCCACGCGCAATCACGATCTGGTCCGCATAAGGCAGCAGCTCAGATAGACGTGCCAGTCCAGCCCGGTTTTCCAGCTTGGCAAAAACCTGAATTTCCGGCGCACCGACTGCACGTAATGCCTGACGCAACGTGCGCAGGTCCTCCGGACCGCGCACAAATGGGAGCATAACACCGGTTACTCCGCACTGCTTCGCCAATTTCAGATTCTGGTAGTCTGAGCTGGTCAGAGTAGGCGGATGCAGCTGCATTCCTGGCACAGCAATACTCTTGCGGGAACGCAGAACCCCTCCTCTCAATACAGTGCAGGTGATTGTATTTCCTGTGCAGCATACCGTCCGTAGCCGTATGATTCCGTCATCCAAAAGCAGCTCTGATCCGGGGATGAGTGCATGGGACAGCAGCTCTGGGACCGGCACCCCTCCTTCACCAAGAAGAAGTGATTCCCCCTCTTGCAGCATAACTGGCATGTCCAACGCTCCAATCCGCAGCTCAGGGCCCTGGAGGTCAATCAAAAGCTGTGGTTGGATGGTGATTTCCCGCGCTGCCTGTCTTAGATGCTCCAGCCATTCGGCACACCCTTCCAAACCCATGTGCGAAAGATTCAGACGTACACCTGTCATCCCTTCCCGGAAAAGAGCGGACAGAAGTTTGGAATCTTGGCAGGACGGACCCAATGTCCCATAATATTCCAATTCTCAACCACCTTTCCGAAAAACTCCTTGTTTTGTGATACCTGTATTTCCTACTGTTTGCAAGTAAAAACACCGCCCCAACCGCTTACAGATACAGGAACTCCCGCAGGACTATTAACAAGCTGCGGGAGTTTTGCAGGCAGAGATATTACAACAGTTCTGCCCGGAGCTGTTCCCCTGTCTTGGGGGAAAGCAGAGCAGGTGCAATGTCGAATACCGATCTGGCACCGGTCTCGCCTCTGCTGGACAGCCGATAGGCAGCACGTGCGTAACAGACCAGCACGCTTGAAGTGAACTCGGGGTTCGAGTCGAGAGTCAGCGCATATTCAATGATATGCCGGTTATCTGATTTCCCTGTTTTTCCGCTGCGAATCACAAAACCACCATGCGGCATCTTGTTATGCTCCGCTTTCAATGTCTCCTCGGTGACAAAATGTACAGTTGTATCATAGTCGGAGAAATAATTGGGCATCGTCTTGATTGACTGCTCGATAACAGCCTGATCCGCACCTTCCTCCGCAACAACATAGCATTCCCGCTGATGCTTCTGCCGGGTAGCCAACTCAGGACAGGAGCCTGTGCGTACCGCCTCTACTGCCTCCTGAATCGGGACGGTGTATTGGATCGCGTTTTTTACCCCTGGAATCCGCCGGATTGCATCCGAATGTCCCTGGCTTACGCCGCGTCCCCAGAAAGTATAGGTTCCTCCTTCCGGAAGAACTGATTCACCGAAAATGCGATTGATCGAAAACAGTCCCGGATCCCAGCCCACCGAGATAATCGAGAGCGTCCCCCCTGCTTTCGCAGCTTCATCGACCGATGCAAAATATGCTGGGATTTTTGCATGGGTGTCAAAACTGTCGATCGTATTGAAAAGCCTTGCAAACTGCGGCCCCATCTCGGGCAGATCGGTCGCCGATCCACCACATAGGATCATTACATCAATCTCGCCCTTCATCGCGGCTGCTTCACTTACATTTTTCACTGGTACACCCTTCGACTGTATCTGCAGTTTGTCCGGATTGCGTCTGGTGAAAACCGCAGCAAGTTCCATATCTGGCTGCTGACCAAGCGCAAGTTCAACTCCGCGCCCCAGATTTCCGTAACCTACAATACCTACCCTTATCTTCTGATCCATCCGAATTTCCCCCTTACTGAAATGATTGAAACAACAGGCCCTGCAACCATTTGTCATACGGATATGACCGCCAGATCAGCTTAATCCGTTGGGACAGGAGCAGGCCCTGTCTGCGCATCGTCCTGACCATAACTCTGGTATAGTAACATTGTACCATAAATCTGTTTCCTGCACAACACCCTGAAAATCCGCAGATGCACACTGGAAATTTTATAGTGAAAAATTACACAATCCCATTGACTTCCTGCGGCTTATATGCTATAATTTTTTACTGTCATGAGGTTATCATTTTTATTTATGATTTTCTAAAGGACAAATTTTATATGGAGCGGTATCGAAGTGGTCATAACGGGACTGACTCGAAATCAGTTGTACCTTCGGGTACCGTGGGTTCGAATCCCACCCGCTCCGCCATGAGCCTGTCTACAGATTTTGTAGGCAGGCTTTTATTTTATTCACTGGCTGAAACAATTCTCCCAAAAATATATGTTGAGCGGGGTATAAAACATACCCCGCTCATAACATCATCAGGACTCATGCAGTTGGCCTATTGGTCAGCGCTTTTACAACCTTTTTAATAATCATCTTCCCTGTTGGCACGCACTCGGAGGATGATTACCACTGCCACACCGACAGCTCCTGCGATCAGCAGCAGGATCACCACCGGCAGAATCCAGTTTGTACCGCCTCTGCTGGGCTCCTCGACCTCTGCATCCACCGGCTGTTCCGGCTCAAGATCGTCCGGCTCACTTTCGGAGGGGACTTCCTCGTCAGGCTCATCGGATTCATCCGGTTCTTCAACCTCATCCTCAGGCGGAACTGTGACATTAGAGCTTCCTCCAGCAGAACCGGTCGATCCAGATGGAGCTGTGGTTCCGCCCTGCTGTTGCTGCTGTGCCGGCGGTTCCCAAACATCTTTGGAAGCAATCACATATTTGGACGCATGGGTAAACGTGTAATCTATCATGCCGTTCGACGCCACTTTTGCACTCTCCAGATAGTCGAGGGTCGCTTCATTTTCATTATAGTAGGAAAGATGCGCTGTCTCCCCAACATAGTGACTGCCTACTCGGTAAGAGAGCGTCGCTTCACAAGGAAGCTGTCCGCTATAAGCAATCTCAAACTGCACCAGATCGGTGTTTTCCACCGCTGCGGAAAGGTTCTTATACCGTATCTTCTCAATCGAAAAATCATAATACATCCGGTTGGTGGGAATCGAAATTCCCTTGGTGATATGGAAAGTCCAGATGTAATCTCCGTAATCAAGTACTAGCTGAATTCCCTTCTGTGCGGCCTGACGGAAGATCTCATGCCCGATCACCTGTCCCTCCCGGACGCGGATGGTCAGCACTTTCTGTCCGTCACTTTCTGTGACACGGCTGGAAACGTCATTCCAGTCAAGGGTTTTGCTGCTATCGGAAGAAGAATCATCCGAATCAGAATCGGAGCCGCCTCCGCCGCCTCGATTGCCACCCGAGCTGCTGCTAGAACTGCTGCTCCCCGCAGTCGATCCAGTGACCTTCAACGTCGGATTCTGAAAGACCGTTTTTTCCTGATCCCCATCCAGTGCGATCATCTCGTTCCCGACTGAAATCCGGGAGCTCGGGATTGACTGGTCAAATGTCAGCTCCGCAAGCTCTATGCTGTTGCTGTTGGCAATCGGCCTGAGCCGGTCAATATAAACCGTCAGGATTGTTTTTCCGTCTTTCTGGCTTGTGTCGATTCTCTGGAAATGCGCCGAGGAATTGTCCCTCCAGGTTACCTCCGGCGCATTCACCTGGCGGTCGATGCAGATATCAAACTGCACCGATTCAAACCTGCTGCTGAACTCCTCCAGCCGCAGGATATACTGGTTGCGTACGCCGCTTTCCTTCAGAACGATTCGGGGCTGTTGTGCGACAGCGGCAAATGCCGCCATCGCACAACAGGAAATCGCTGTCACTGCCGCAAGCAGTACGCCCATAAACTTTCCTAGCTGTTTCATCTGTGTTTAATCCTCCAGTATGATCGTGGGCATCGACTCGTATGTGGGAGAAGGAATCCAGCGGGTATCGCTTGTGATACGGCCGTCCCCCCCCTCTGGGACATCCTTCCGATGGAGCTCCGCCATGATCTGAGTTGGGAGTATGCTGCCGGCACATGCCGCAGAACCATCTTCCTGAACAGAGCCTGTTGTATCGCTCTGCTGTTTGGGAACAAAGATCCAGAGGCCGTTGTCGATCTCCGCCATATCCCCTTCTTTGGGCATTGCGGCAAAGAGATAAATCTCACCTTCGAGCGGAATCTTGTCGGTCTCGGTGTCTTTCTGCTCCTCTCCTGTATAATCAACATTCTGGCTCTTGCCATAAACCCGGATGGTATTGAACACCGGGTTGCCGCGGAAGCTGCCGGTTACGATGAGTTTGCCTGATGCAATCTCACCATAGCTCCTGCCTAGAATCCCGATCCCATTGATACCAAATTCGATATTGTCTCCGGGATACGCTGCAAAGTCAATCTTCTCAGCAGAGATGCCTGCTGGCAGGCCGCTGACTTCAATTGTCTTTGCATCAAACGGGCAGATGCTTCCATCCGCTTCTTTCCGGGTGAAGAACCGCAGTTTCGCAGGATCCTTGCGGATTTCCTCATAGCTGATTTCCAGCACTGTTGTCTTCTTGCCGGCTGCATCGGTCACCACAACTTTGACAGTCCCACTTTCCGCTGCTTTTACCGGGGTTTCTTCTTCTGTAATTACCGGGAATCCAGGGCCGCTGTCCTTTACCGGAGCATTGGGCTGACTATTCGACGGTTCATCCATACCCGATGCTGGGGCAGAAGAAGTATTTTCCGTCGAACTTCCCGATACTTCGGATTCACTCTGTGAAGAAGCGGAAGAAGCATTTTCCGATGCACTGCTCGAGGATTCATCTGTACTCTGTGTGGGATCGGAAGAAGTGTTTTCTGACGGGCTGCTTGAGGTCTCTGTTATGTCAGACGAGGAACTTTCGCCCGAAACGGCTGCCGTCTGCCCTGCTGCTGGGAATTCATTGAATACGATGCCAGCGGTCGACTGTGGGCTACTCCCGAAATCAACAGTCAAAAGACCGTCCGCCAAACTTGTGGTATACTTCCCTTTCTCAATCAGATTGTTATGCTCAACCTTGAGCTCTGGTGCGGAATCCTCCGCAATAACATAACCGAGGATATCAACCGCCTTGACTGAATAGGTAACCGCCTTGTTGTTTACCGAACCGAGTGAATCATCCCATGTAGTTTTTCCGGATTTTGCCGAGAGGAACGCTACCGGTTCGGTCTTGCCGTTCAGTGTACGGCTGATCTCATAGCCAAGCATCTTGGCCCCCGATGCAGGAGTGACGCTGACGGTCGCTTTTTTGGTTGCAGCATTGTACGATGCGCTGATCCCAACCGATCCGGACTGCCTGGATGTCCCGGCAATGCGTTCTCTGCGGGATTCATCGGTCAGATACTGAATCTTGCGCTCCTCGGCGCCACCGCCCTGACCGCTCGGCTCCAGGCCCCAGCTCCGGAAGAATTCACTGAGGTCTTTGCCCGAGACCTGGCTGGCTGCGGCCATAAAGTTCGCGTCCCCGCCGCCGATCTTGTTCAGCTCGTTGTAGAAGTTGTCATCCGGACCGTCATACGCCAGATGCAGCTGCCAGTACATACCAAGGCTGACAAACACGTCGTTCGCCATCCCCTTCTGTCCGGAAGTGACCTTCTGGAAGATTGCCTCGTACTTGTTCGAGTTTTCCAGACGGGAATTCAGCGCGTTGTTCCTGCCATCGTAGGTCTGGGCGAAGAGAGAATAGATATTGTTGGTGATCTCGGCTTTTCCGAGGGTATCCATCACATGTCCAATCTCGTGCTGGATACCCCATCCAAACAGTCCGTTGGCATTGTTCGCCCCGGTGACTGTGGTCGGCCTGCCGCCGATCATCCCAGAGCAGGAACCGTATCCGATGCCGATATGACTTCCGCTTGCATACATGAAGGCGTTGCCGAACATCCGCATATACCGGATATTGTGTCTCGAGGCAGATTTTTCAAGGTCCGCTTCGTCGATTCCGTGGGTCCTGTACATCAGCTTCATCAGCTCTTCCCACGCCAGGCCATCATTATAGAGGGCATTGACACCGTTCGACCCAAGCCCGGCCCGTACCTGGCTGGCTGGCAACGAAAGCAGCACATGTGGGAAAGCGATCTCGGTCGCATTTAGGATATGGGTTTGCAGAGTATTATTGTTCATTCCGCTCAACTTCGAGGTGTAATAGCTTTCCAGCTCGCTCACATAAGCGGAAATCCGCGCTTTTACTTCGCTCTCCCCGATCTCATGCCAATCGGAAAGTTCAAGAACCGGGATTTTGTTCCCGCCGCGCACCTGCATTTTGATCTCGCTGGCCTTCGACCCGCTGTATTGCAGATAGAGTGATCCACCCTTCTGCGGAGAAACATCGTTCAGACGCGGGATTGTGATGATGTTGCGCCCGTTCTCCAGCTTGATTGCGCTTCCACTCCATCTGGCGGCCTCTGCGAAATGCTGAGTCGGGATCAAATTGACCGTCTCGCCTTCCGGAATCTGCGCATAGACTACAATCTGTTTTCCGGCCTCTGCGGTCACACCGAGCGGCTGGAAGGTATTGATCTTTTTCGGGTCTCTCGAGCTGTCGCGTGACTGTACCTGATCCATCACCGCGCCAATCCCGGACTTGTCGCCCTTCAGCAGCGATTCCGCCAGCGAAAGCTCATCCAACAGGATCTCCTTATTGACGTAATAGCCGTCCCCACTCTCAAGCCGGGCACGCAGTTCATCAATTTTGGCCTGTGTTGCCCCAGATGCCACCGCTGTGTAGGTATTGTCGGTAAACAGGCTGCGGATGCTGTCATCAATATCATCATAGGTATAGAACGCGATCTCAGCAAGCGAGGAAGGCTGCGGTGTACCGTCGCCCTGACGCACCAGCACTGAAATCTTCTTGATATGGTCGTTGCGCTTAAACGGCAGGATTGCATATCCGGTCTCTTTTGGATTGTTCCTGACAATCGGCGCGCTTCCCACATTTCCTTCGGGACGGTTGCCCAGCTTGCCCTCATCAGCGGTCAGCCAGGTCATATTCCCATCCTTGTCCCATGCTGCGATCGAATACCGCTGGAGCGACTCTGGGAACCCTTTGTTCAGACGGGGAACATAGATCAAGTAGTCCATGCTCTTCTCTTCGTCAAACTCAAAGGTGATTCTGCTGCTCTCCCACCAAGCACGTGCAGTCCAATGGGTTTCAAAGTCTCCGTCGTAGACCCACTTGATGTCAAATTTTCCATCGTATTCGCTGGAAACATTGTTCTTGTTTTCCAACTCCGCACGAATGATCGCCGAATTGGGGATCCGGTTGAGGGTAGGCAGCTCAGGAATTTTTAACGTTTCTTTTTCCGGTTTTCCAGTCGCAGTCAAGGAAGGCTTGCTGAATCCGATTTTATTGCCTGCTGTGACATAGAAATCATAGGATACGTCATTCGTCAGACCGCTGACCCGGAACGAAGTACCGGCCTGCTTCTCTTTTGCCAGTTTAAACTCACTTTCAGAGGATGCCTTGTAGTAAACGTTGTAGAACTCCGCATCCTCTGCATTTTTCCAGTTCACAACGATTGCGCTGTCTTCCGGCGTCAGCGAAAGGTTATCTGGGGGCAGCGGCGCCTTATTTGGCTGCGGAACACAGGTTACTGTTGCAGAGGGGTCGCCCGTCCATTCTCCGCTATACGCCGACACCGTAAAGTAATAGGTTTTGAGGTTTTCCAGCCCGGTAATGACCGCTTCATTCGTGCCGACACGGAGCTGCTTGTTCAGTGCATTTGCGGAAAGCCCGTATTTTACAATATAACCATCCACATTGTCCACCGCGCGCCAGGTGAGCGATGCCTGTTTGGCGCCTGGTTCTGCGTAAACATTTTTGGGAATCGACGCACCAAGATCAATATTATCCGGTATGATATCCCTCAAAAATTCGATCTTCTCAATGACCGTATAACTGACCTTGCCGTTCTCCCCAATCACCTTCTCAATTGTGATCGTGATTTTCTTTACCGGCACCCGCTTGTTCAGCTTGATAACGACCGTACTATCCCCAGGGCTGCGTTCAATAGCGTGAGTCCCTGCAGGAGATGTGTTATCAAATGTGATCTGCTCGGTGGTACCGTCCTCGTATTCGATTTGCGCATTTCCCTTTTCGGGCGCTCCATTGATCGACGGGGACACAATCTCAATCTGCCCCATCACTTTTGGCGTCTCAAAGGTAATGGGAATCTGGAGCGGCCCGCCTTTGGTATTAACTAGCTTTACTGCCTGCCCGTTATCCTCAAACAGGTCCTCCAGACTGCCCTCAAGCTGGACACCGCTCTTCGAAAGCTCCTGTGCGATGGCATCTGTATCCAAAATCCCGGCTGTGACCATCGCACCCTCGTAAACCTCTGCGGGGCGCTTGGCCCCCATGTTATGGTGAACCAATGCAATATCTGTAATATCTACCTTTCCGTCAAAGTTCAGATCAGCGTCCCCAGAAGACTTTCCAAGTGCAGCAGATATCTTGCTGAAATCCGTCTGGTCAATCTTTTGGTCACCAGTGACATCCCCCAGTGCAAATCCGCCGCTCTCTGCACTGACACAAAGTTTCGGCACGTATTCGTTGATCGAAAGTTCCTGAGAGGTGAAGCTGCTGTATCCGTCCCCCTCAAAACTCACCCGATATTTGAGATTTCGGGGCAGATCGAAAAACTCCAGAAGATAAAATCCGACCTTGTCATTTCCAGCAAGCGGAACATTCTGTGGATTATGTAAGGTCAGCTTTACTTTGGCTTCTTTTCCGCCAAATGAAAACTTCTGCTCGCTGCCAATTTTGCTCAGTTCAAGCCGGCAGGACTCATTGTTATCCCCTGTCAATGTCAGTGCAAGGTTGCGTTTTGCGAGTGTTTCGGCAGCTTCTCGGTAACCCATCTGCAGCACAACGCTCAACCGCCCTGCATTCTGCGCTGGAGATGACATCACATTGATGACTTCAAGCGGCTCCTGTGCATAGGCCGGCAGCGGAAAACCAGACAGAACCAATGCCGCTGACAAAAACCCTGTAAGCATTCGTTTCATGGTTTCTACTCCTCTATCGTGGGATCGGCAATCTAAGCCAAGAAACAGTATAACACAAAGTTCGACCCTATTCCAGACATTTTTTGTAATCTTTTAACAAAAAACAACCTTTTGTTCTGTCTAAAGTGCAAAGCAAAAGAACTTTCCATTCTTGAATTTTCCATTTTTAAAAAAGGATTCTGTAAAGGTATTTTCCATTACATATAAAAACAGACGGGAACATCCCGTCTGTCCTTTTGTCTGCATCAAATCATTTTTTGCTGCCCGCCGCCAAGTGGAAAGGCCGGGACGACAGATCGTTTTGGACGCGAAGCTGGTTTCCTTTTAGAATCTTCTGCCCGCGCCGCCTCCGCCGAAGCTCCCTCCCCCGCCGGAAAATCCTCCGCCGGAGAAGCCTCCGCCGCTGTGGAATCCGCCTCCACCGAACCCGCCAAAGCCACCGCTCCCAAAACCGCCCCCGCCTGTAAACGGTGGCCATCTGCGGTATCTGTTGTGTGGTCCATTGCCATTGACCAAAAAGACGAGGATAAGCACAAGCACAACAATCAGCATAACCAGGTCGAATGTATCCTCAGCGCTGAGACCAGAAGAACCTTGCTCCATTTCTGGAAGATCCTCCAATCCGTACTCCTTCATAACCTCTGAAAGCAACGCCTGATAGAGCCGCAATGTTCCTGCATCAAAGGCTTTATTCCGGTAATCTTCGAGCGCGTATCGGTCGATCAGCCGCCCGACCTTCGCATCGTTCAGCACCCCTTCCAAACCGCGGCCAACCGCAGTATAGATTTGTCCTTCGTCTGGGCAGAGCAGCAGCAAAACCCCGTTGTTTTTCTCCTTATCTCCAATCCCCCACTGACGTCCGGCGTGGAGGGCATACTGTGCAGCCGGCTCACCATCAAGTGTTTTGACAGTCAGCACCACAATTTGTGCACCAGTCCGCTCCGCCAGAGAGGAGGACTGGCTGACGATATAGGATTCTGTCTCATTGGAGAGCACCTCTGCATAATCGTTTGCATAGAACTGCTCGGTTGGCTCGGGGTAAGCGGCGGCACAGAACAGAAAAAATGCTGCCGCTATCAGCCCTGCAACTATTGTCTTTGCTTTTTTCACAATCCTCTTTTGCCCCCTCTACTTCCAAAAACCGGGTAATCATGGAAGCCATTGAAAAGAGCTATTCCTAGCTCTTTTCAAGTCTACTTAAATCTACAACGCCTTGCCGCAGAATACTGCTATCAGCAGCCTATTTTCATTTGCTATAGCCATCAGACGCACTTTGTATCCTGGCGGACTTTGCCTGTCATTTCAAAATGAAGTGTATTGGCTATCATCCGAGCAATGATCCCACATCCGGGACATTCTGCGCAGACTCAGGCGCTGTAAAGTATTCTGCCTTTTCAAATCCAAATAACCCTGCAATTAGCTTATTAGGAAATGTTATCACTTTTTGGTTATATCTCTGCACAGCTTCATTATAGTCTATCCGCGCTGCTGCAATCCGGTTTTCAGTTCCTGCCAACTCATCCATCAGTGAAGTATACGCCGGTGTAGATTGGATGTCTGGATAGTTCTCAACCACGACCATCAGGCGGGAAAGTGCACTGGTGAGGTTGTCATTCGCCGCAGCAAGCTCCTCCATCCCCCTGGCCCCAGCAAGTTGTGCACGCGCTTCGGTCACGCTGTCAATCACAGACTGTTCATGCGTTGTCAGACTCTTGACCGTACTGGTCAGATTTGGGATCAGGTCCGACCGCCTCTGGAGCTGGGTCTGGATTGTGGACTGTTGGGTATCCACTGTTTCGCGAAGGGTGGCCAAACCATTATAGGCGCCAAACAGCGACATTCCAACTACAACCGCCAAAACTGCAACCACAATCAAGATCATTTTTCCGGTTGACATTTTCTTCATAGAGAAACCTCCTTTTTTAAGATTCTGTCCGGCTCTCATTCTACCAGTTTCCGAATTTCAATACAAGCTTCCCCGTTATAATTCACAAATTATCTGCGGTTTATTTTTAAAAATTTCATGGAAGTTTTTTTGAAAATGGTGCGACAAACTTTTCTTTTTATGATATGATTATACGAAAGTATCTTAAAATCTTGTGTTACCTAGGGTCTGTTCACACAAATAAAGATATGCTATAATAAAGGAATGGAACTGAAGAAAGAACAATACGAACAAATCGCAGAGTGCTTTCCGAAACAGCGGAAACCAGCAAA
>NZ_QZEG01000207.1:0-732 GCF_009917605.1 Anaerotruncus sp. 1XD42-93
CAAATGCCGCCTTGAGCAAGCGGCGGGAAGAAAAATATCGAAGAAAGGCAGGTGAAAAAAATACCCCGTCATCCCACGACTTATCCGGAAGGGGAAACCCGATGGGGAGTGCAGCATGTCGTTGCCGCAGAAAGCGGCGGATAAAGGTCAGTCAATAAGTTTCTGAAACCTGGCCGATATGGGGATGAAAATCTGCGTATGAGGACGAAAGCTAAACTGCTTGATTGACAGCCAAAGCTGGGACTTATCGTGCGTCTGCATACGAAAGGAACTGAAACGTATGTCATCCTGGCGCTTGTCATGTGTATAGGGACAAGCGTGTGATATTCAGGATGCAGCGCCTCCAGATAGAGGGAAATGGCGAACGTCACGTGGGAAAACCCCTTTACCGAAAACGCAGAAAGCTCATGTTTGATATATGCTACCGGGGATTGCCTAAACCCGCAGCCAGCGGGCAGGGCAACACAGCTTCCATAGTAGTCCGAGAACCCTGAATCAACAGGGACAGCCGTAAAAACGGAAGCGGGAAAGCCGCTCACATGGCGAAGGGAAGCAGTCTGTTTCTTCAATACAAAAATGAAAGGATGGTGTGTGAGACACTATGAGAAAGCCAACTGATGTATTGAATAGTTTAAGCGATAAATCGAAAAATCCCATGTACAAGTATGAAAGGCTATACCGCAACTTGTACAACCCGGAGTTTTATCTGCTCGCCTATAAAAATATCTACAC
>NZ_QZEG01000208.1:0-731 GCF_009917605.1 Anaerotruncus sp. 1XD42-93
TTCGGCGCTGTCTTTTTGCTTTCCTGCTTCGGCTGCTGGTGGAGCTGTTCCACCACCGATTTCCGCTTGTCTTGTTCCTCCCGGTGGACAGCCGCCGCCAAATCCATCAGGGAGATCGGCTGGCCGCTTCTGGCCTGCTGTTCCAGCTGGGCTACGGTCGGCTCTTTGGGGCCGTTGTTGATGATCCCGTCAATCATGCCGTAATCGTCCTCCATAGACATTTCCGCATTTTTCAGCGGGTTGTCCGGCAGGAATCCGGGAATCTCAGTAAAACCAACGCTGTCGCAGTAATGGCAGGATACCATGCCATCCCGTTTAACAGCAACAATGTCGCTGACACTCATGGAGGGGCTGTGAAAATCCACAGGCTTTTGCAGATTGAACTGTTCATATAGTTTTTCCAGCTGCTCCATTTTAGTGCCGGAGCCGCCCAGCGGGGCGGTGTAGATCAGGTCATAATTGCCCCGGTCCACGGGGATGTCATGGGATTTTAGCCAATCCAGATTCATAAACCGCACATTCTGCGGGTCCTCCCGGCTGACCTGATAAATGGCAAAGCAGTCCCCCTCATGGGAAAGAAACGCCTGCTCCCGTTCCTGCTGGCGGTTCAGCCGGTCCTGCACCAGCGCGTCAAAGGCTGGGCTTTCCTCCCATTCCTCGCGGGAAAGGGCGAACACCGTACCGGGCAGCTGGGATTCAAATTCCTCCCGGTCAAAGAGCATTTCCGCGCC
>NZ_QZEG01000209.1:0-731 GCF_009917605.1 Anaerotruncus sp. 1XD42-93
GTCAGCAGAATACCGTCTATTTGCAGTTTCGGGTTGATCTGCCGCTTGACCTTGTTCACCGTAGAGAGCAGCTGTTCCAGCCCTTTGGCGGGCAGATACTCCGCCTGGACGGGGATTATGATCCGGTTGGCGGCGGCCAGCGCGTTGACGGTGAGCATACCCAGGGAGGGCTGGCAGTCTATGAGGATATGGGAATACTGCCCCTTTACACTGTCCAGATATTGCCGCAGAATCGTTTCCCGGCTCATAGCGTTTACCAGCGACACCTCCATGCCGGACAGCTGAATATCCGCCGGCATCAGGTCCACGCCCTCCGGGTGGCGCAGAATCCCCTCGCCGGGGCGGACCGGCTGATCGGTCAGGATACGGCCCATCGCGTCGGAGAGGGTAAAAGGCAGCTTATCCGGCTGGGGATTGCCCAGGCTGATGGTCAGGCTCCCTTGCGGGTCCCCGTCAATGAGAAGCACTTTCTTTCCCGCCTGTGCCAGCCCAATCCCTAAGTTGGCACAGGTTGTGGTCTTGCCCACACCTCCCTTTTGGTTGGCGATGGCGATGATTTGCGTGTTCAAGATAATCACCTCGTTTCTTGGTATGAAAAAAGGGAGAATGTGACCGGAATCAACATTCTCCCTTAGAAACGATATGTGATTGTGCAATAATCTGTCTTTTGTGAGGTTAGCTTTTGAGAGCCATCTCGCCGCAAACCCGCATGAATACTGGATTTTTGCCTG
>NZ_QZEG01000210.1:0-727 GCF_009917605.1 Anaerotruncus sp. 1XD42-93
ACAAAAGCCAAAAAGATAATATCCAGTTTGTCATAGCGGGTAAAAATGCGACGAAATCGCTTGATACGGCGAAAAAGCCTCTCAACTTGGTTGCGCTGTTTGTACAGCTCTTTATCATAGTCCCAAGGATCTTTGCGATTGCTTTTTGGCGGAACAACAGGGATATAGCCAAGTTCCACTGCCAAAGCTCTTGTCTCATCCCCTTCGTAGGCCCGATCCATCAGAAGGTAAACCGGGTGATCCGCCGGACCGAGCTGCTGCAAAAGAGTACGGCCTTCAGGGCCATCTCCACGGTTTCCGGCAGACAACGAAAAGATTACCCCATCTCGATCAGATGCGGCGACCATATGAAGTTTGGTGTTCCACCCACCACGTGTTCTTCCGACGGCTTGCGCTCCGTTTTTTTCAGTGCACCCATTCCGTCAGGATGAACCTTGATGCAGGTGGAATCCAAACTGACCACGTTTACTTGGATTTTGATGATTCCCAGTTGCTGCAAACGCAAAAATGCTTTTTCCAAAACTCCCTTTTTCGCCCAGCGGTTTATCCGGACATAGATCACGTGCCAATCTCCGTATTCTTTGGGCAGGCTCCTCCATTTGCACCCATTTTCCATTACGTACAGCGCCGCATTCAATACATCCAGATTGCTGATTTTTGCTGGTTTCCGCTGTTTCGGAAAGCACTCTGCGATTTGTTCGTATTGTTCTTTCTTCAGTTCCATTCC
>NZ_QZEG01000211.1:0-725 GCF_009917605.1 Anaerotruncus sp. 1XD42-93
AACATGACCACCCTGCTGGAAATGCTCAATGCGTCCGAGGTGCGGGAGGATGATGAAAACTTCAAAAACGCCGTTGACCTGATGTTTGACGCGCTGGAAAAACGCGACCCGCAGCATTTCGCGGTGCGCCAGTATAAGAAATACAAGATGGCGGCGGGCAAGACAGCTAAGAGCATACTTATTAGCTGCGGCGCAAGAATGGCTCCCTTTGACATCCGGGAGGTGCGGGAACTGATGGAGGGCGACGAACTGGAACTTGAAAAGATTGGCGACCGCAAGACGGCGCTGTTCTGTATCGTGTCCGACACTGATATGACATTCAATTTCATTTCTGCAATGGTCTATACGCAGATGTTCAACGTCCTGTGCGACAAGGCGCTGGAAAACGGCGGCGCACTGAAAACCCATGTTACCTGCCTGCTGGACGAGTTTGCCAACCAGAAAATCCCCAACTTCCAGCACCTTATCAGCGTTATCCGAAGCCGCGAGATTTCGGCGCATATCGTGGTGCAGACGCAGAGCCAGTTAAAAGCAGTTTACAAAGACCATGCGGAAACCATCATCGGCAACTGCTCCTGCGTCCTGTTTTTGGGCGGCAAGGAGCGCAGCACCCTGAAAGAGATTTCGGAAACGCTGGGAAAGGAAACCATCGACCTTTTCAACACCTCCGACACGCGGGGAAGCCAGCGCAGCATGGGGGTAAATTACCAGAAACTCGGAAAAGA
>NZ_QZEG01000212.1:0-723 GCF_009917605.1 Anaerotruncus sp. 1XD42-93
TACTGCATGTCCCGGAAGAACACGAACAGTGCCGACAGGATCAGGCCCACCCCCAGGTTGAACACAATCATGCACACCACCGGATAGACCAGCAAGAAAAATTTCCATGTGAACGGAATCCCGTCAAAGGCTGTAAACGCAAAAAAGATCAACAGGGTCAGCCCGAAGTTGATGAGCGACGACACATTCTGGGAAAACAGAAATAGATACTTCGGCACATTTACCTTGGTAAAGATTCCTGCATTCCCCACCAGCGAGGTCATCCCCAGATTGGTGGCATCCGTGAAATACGAAAACACCAGCTGTCCGGCGAACAGATAGATCGCATAATGGTTGACGTTATTTCCAAACAGATTGCTGAATACCAGCCACATAATCAGCAGGTTCATCAGCGGGGACAGGATGCTCCACGCCATCCCCAGAATCGTCCGCTTGTATTTTTTCGCGAAGTCCCGCTTCACCAGCTCCCCAAATAGAAATTGGTGTTGCTTTAGTCTTTGCAGCATGCTTGTCGTTTCCTTTCTGGATTTCTATTGGATCTGTTGCGCATCTCTGGCAGGGGGCTTTTTCTCTTGCAAAAAGCCCCCTCTTGGCTCTGACCAAAAGTCAGCGCCAATTCACCCCCTAAATGCGCTTCTCAGGCGGGCGCCCAGCGCCCAGGAAGGTGTTCCGCTTGCTGCGGCAAGCAGCCAAAGGCTCTGCCTTTGGAAACCGCGATTTTTT
>NZ_QZEG01000213.1:0-722 GCF_009917605.1 Anaerotruncus sp. 1XD42-93
ACCAGCCGCTACACGATGGATTCCAAGGATTCTACGGTGCGCCGGTATCTGGCGCAGCGGGCGGAGCTGTTGGGCGCGATCCGTCTGCCCAACAATGCGTTTAAGGCCAATGCCGGGACAGAGGTGGTATCCGACATCATTTTCCTGCAAAAACGTGACCGCCCGATTGACATTGCCCCAGACTGGACGCAGACCGGACGGACCGAAGATGATTTTACCATCAACCGCTATTTCCTGGACCACCCGGAAATGGTGCTGGGCCGCACTGTTTCAGAAAGCACCCAATACGGAAAACAGGATTATACAGTGGCTCCTATTGAGGGTCTGGAACTTTCCGACCAGCTGCACGACGCCATAAAATATATTCGCGGGACCTATCAGGAGGCCGAACTGCCGGAGCTGGGCGAGGGGGAGGAAATTGACACCTCCATCCCCGCTGACCCTGACGTAAAAAACTATTCCTACACCGTTGTGGACGGTGCGGTGTACTATCGTGAAAACAGCCGTATGGTGCGCCCTGACCTAAATGCTACCGCCGAGGCCCGTATCAAGGGTCTGGTGGAACTGCGGGATTGTGTGCAGAAGCTCATCGGCCAGCAGATGGACAGCTTTGTTTCGGATGCGGCAATCCGTGAAACACAAGCCGAGTTAAACCGGCTCTATGACGCATTTTCCGCAAAGTACGGGCTGATCAATGACCGGGGGAACCGGCTGGCCTTTGC
>NZ_QZEG01000214.1:0-719 GCF_009917605.1 Anaerotruncus sp. 1XD42-93
ACCAGCCGCTACACGATGGATTCCAAGGATTCTACGGTGCGCCGGTATCTGGCGCAGCGGGCGGAGCTGTTGGGCGCGATCCGTCTGCCCAACAATGCGTTCAAGGCCAATGCCGGGACAGAGGTGGTATCCGACATTATTTTCCTGCAAAAACGTGACCGCCCGATTGACATTGCGCCGGACTGGACGCAGACCGGACAGACCGAAGATGATTTTACCATCAACCGCTATTTCCTGGACCACCCGGAAATGGTGCTGGGCAGACAGGAGCCGGAAAGCACCGCTCATGGCATGGATTACACCGTAAATCCCATTGAGGGATTGGAACTTTCCGACCAGCTGCACGATGCGGTTAAGTACATTCGCGGGACCTACCAGGAGGCCGAACTGCCGGAGCTGGGCGAGGGGGAAGAAATTGATACTTCTATCCCCGCTGACCCTGATGTAAAAAACTATTCCTATACCGTTGTGGACGGTGCGGTGTACTATCGGGAAAACAGCCGCATGGTGCGCCCCGACTTAAACGCCACCGCCGAGGCCCGCGTAAAGCGGCTGGTGGAACTGCGGGACTGTGTGCAGAAGCTCATCGCACAGCAGATGGACAGCTTTGTTTCGGATACGGCAATCCGTGAAACCCAGGCCGAATTGAACCGGCTCTATGACGCATTTTCCGCAAAGTACGGGCTGATCAATGACCGGGGGAACCGGCTGGCCTTTGC
>NZ_QZEG01000215.1:0-713 GCF_009917605.1 Anaerotruncus sp. 1XD42-93
CTCCTGATCTTCGGCGCGTTGGTCTATTTCTTTGTCCGGTACAAATTCAATCCCTTAAAGCTCGTGCCGGATGATCTGCGACAGCCGTACATACGCAACAAGTGGCTTGATCTGTTCCGCTGGTTGCTGGTGGATTTTCTCGAACGCGATCTACACCGAGGGGAATTTAACGAGTATGGTTTTACTTTTTACGTTGGCCGGCAGGGCGCGGGAAAAACAATCTCAATGGTGCGTTACTTGGAGTTAATGAAAGAACGATACCCCAAGTGCATCATTGTGACCAACTTTGCGTATTACCGGTCGGATCACATCATGACCGACTGGCGGGACATGCTGACGCTCCGCAACGGCACAGACGGTATCATATTTGCAATTGATGAAATCCACTCTGAGTATTCCGCGAAAAGCTGGAACGATGTCCCGGAATCGCTCTTATCCGAGGTATCCCAGCAGCGCAAACAGCGTGTAAAGATCGTGGCAACCGCCCAGTTTTTCACTCGCGTTGCAAAGCCGCTCCGCGAACAGGCCGCGACGGTGGTTAGCTGCTCGACGTGGGCAGGTCGCTTGACCAGAAACCGAGAGTATGACGCGCTGCAATATGCGACGGTGATCGAAAATCCTGCCATCTTAAAGAAAAAAGTCAAGCCCCTGCGCAAGTCCAGTTTTGTCCAATCTGACGGCCTGCGCGCCTGCTACGACACGTTTGAGAAGAT
>NZ_QZEG01000216.1:0-707 GCF_009917605.1 Anaerotruncus sp. 1XD42-93
ACCAGCCCAACAAAGCGGTAGTAAATTTTAATGTCCTGGTGTCTTTGACCGTCTATGACGGTTCGTTCTCCAACTTCAATGCGGTCAATCAGTTCCTCAATGATTTCCCGGTTCAGTTCCTGCAAGTCCAGATACTGCCGGATGGTTCCGGCCCACTGGTGGATATTGGCGATGTCCTGCTGGGCTTTCCGTTTCCCGGCTAACAGACTGTCCAGGCGTTCCGATTTCTGGATGCGTTCCTGCTCGTTCTTTTGAATCAGAACCGAGAAGGAATCGCCGCTGATTGCCCCGCTTACCTTATCTTCATAAAGTTTTGCGGTGATCTGTTCCAGTTCCTCCAAACGCCGCCGCAAACGGCTGATTTCCTGTCGGCAGTCCTCTTGTTGAGCGGCGCTTGCGGATTGTATGTGCTGCTTCAGCTTATCCAGTACAGCGGCTTCATCGGCTGCAACCGCTTTTCCATGCGCCCGGATTTCACTCAGCACCAGGTTTTTCAAGCTGATCTCAAAAATCCGGTGCCATGAGCAAACGCTATGTCCGGTAGTGGCAAACCGGGAGCAGAAATAAGAAGTATAGTGCTTGACAGTGCCATTTTTCCGGCGCTGTGTTTCGCGGGCGGCAACCAGAGGATGCCCGCAGTCCGCGCAGACCAGCTTTCCGGTAAACAGAGATGCTTGGGGCGGCGTATTGTTAGCGGAAATCTGTTT
>NZ_QZEG01000021.1:0-45358 GCF_009917605.1 Anaerotruncus sp. 1XD42-93
TCCCCCGAAGAAGGGCGCTTGCGCCCCGGAAGTTTGGGCTGGAATCCAAACTTCCGTTGCCTCACTGCCCCTCGACCCCGCGATTTTTTGAAAAAAATCGCGTAAAACTTTTAAATTGTTTTCCAGTTCTTTTCCCGACACCAAAACAAAGGAGAATCAAAAATGAACGAAAAAGAGATCGCCGAACTCCGACGTCGCCTCAAGCCGGAAAAAAACAACATTACCCACGTCTGCGGATGTTATGTCAACGAAAAGCAGGAAATTGTATCCCAATTCGATCAACCGCTCTCCCTGATGCCCGAAGAGGAAGCAGAAAAGCTGCTCACGACCCTCAAACGGGCATTGTCTGGCGCATTGGGTAAAAACCTGCTCGACATCACCTTCACCACCCAACAGGTGGTAGACAGCGACGAACACCGTCTGTTGATGGCGCTGCGCAGCTCGTCCCTCAAAGATCCCGAATCAATGCAGGCATTTTTCCAACGGGTAATCCAAAGCAACGTATTGGAGGGGAACTACCTCATCCTGCTGGCGTATGATACATACGATGTTCCCTACCGGTCATCCGACGGAGAGCGACAGGATGACGCCTCTTCCGAAGTGTTTTCCTATATTCTGTGTGCGATATGCCCGGTCAAAGAGACCAAGCCCGCGCTCAGCTATTATCTCTCTGAAAACACCCTGCGGAACTGCCGGATCGACTGGTTGGTTGCTGCCCCCGAACTGGGCTTCCTCTTCCCGGCCTTTGACGATCGGAGTGCTAATCTTTACAACGCGCTCTACTATACCCGCGATGCGGGGGAAAACCACCAGGACTTCGTCTCTGCGGTATTCCAAAGCGAACTGCCGATGCCCGCACAAGCGCAGAAGGAAACGTTCCAAACAATCCTTGAGGAGGCACTTGAATCTGAATGCCGCCTTGAGGTTGTACAGGCCGTACATGGAAAATTCAGCGATCTGATCGAGGAACACAAGGCAAACAAGGAGCCTGAACCGCTGGTTGTCTCCCGGCAGGAGGTCAAGACAATCCTCCAATCCTGCGGGATTTCGGAGGAACATACACAGGCATTTGAAGGGCAATGTGCGGCTGAATTCGGTGAAGATGCGGAATTCTGCCCAGGCAATCTGATGGATGTCAAGCAGTTTGAACTGCGCACGCCAGATGTCACCATTCGCGTAAATCCACAGCGGAGTGACCTGATCGAAACCCGCGTCATCGACGGAAAAAAATATATCCTGATCCGGGCGGATGAAGAGGTCGAGGTAAATGGGGTCCCCATCCAAATCTCCTGAAACCGGCTTGAAAATTTCTGTTGTGGGGCGGCTGAAATTGTGTTATGATGTAGTTGGCAAATACAACTGTACGCTGTTCACGCACAGTTTTTGAAAAGGAGTTTTGCAAGATGGACTATATCAGCACACGCGACAACGCCTGTCGGGTGAGCGCGGCACAGGCGATTGTCTCGGGGCTTTCTCCCGACGGAGGGCTGTTCCTGCCCGAGAGCTTGCCGCAGTTTACACGTTCTGACATTGAGGCGATGTCCAAACAGGATTATGTGGGGTGCGCCACCGAGGTACTCTCCCGGTTTCTGACCGATTTCACCAAGGAAGAGCTGCGCGAATACATCGGCAAGGCGTATGCGCCCGCTAAATTCCCGCCTCGGGAAGTGGCGCCAGTCGTCCAGCTTGACGAGCAGGCTGCCATTCTGGAACTGTTCCACGGCCCGACCTGCGCATTCAAGGATTTCGCACTTCAGCTTCTACCCTATCTGTTGACTGCTTCGCTCAAAAAGACTGGTGAGAACAAGACGGTTGTTATCCTTGTGGCGACCTCGGGTGACACCGGAAAGGCCGCGCTTGAAGGGTTTGCGGATGTACCGGGTACCCGCATCTGCGTTTTTTATCCGGACGGCGGGACAAGCAATATCCAGAGACTCCAGATGACCACCCAGGAGGGTGGCAACGTCATGGTGTTTGCGGCAAAGGGCAACTTTGACGACGCCCAGAACGGGGTCAAACGGATTTTCACCGATCAGCCGTTCGCGCAGGAGCTGGCCGAGCGGGGATATCTGCTTTCGTCCGCAAACTCGATCAACTGGGGAAGACTTGCCCCGCAGATTGCCTACTATTTCACTGCATATATCTCCCAGGTCAACAGTGGGAAGATCAAACTGGGCGACCCGATCAACATTGTGGTGCCGACCGGAAACTTTGGGAACATCCTTGCCGCCTATTTTGCCAAACAGTGTGGGCTTCCGGTCTCCCGTTTGATCTGCGCTTCCAATCAGAACAACGTCCTGACCGATTTCATCACCACTGGCACCTATGACCGCAACAGGGCCTTCTATCTGACCAGCTCCCCCTCGATGGATATTTTGATCTCGTCCAATCTGGAGCGGCTGCTCTACCTGCTCTGCGGGCGGGATGATGTAAAAGTCCGGGGCTATATGGAGCAGCTTTCCACTACCGGGAAATACACGGTGGAAAATGAGCTGCTTGAGCGGTTGCAGGCAGAATTTTCAGCAGGGTGCGCGGATGATGCGCAGACCGCTGCCTGCATCGGGCGTATCTACCGCGAGAAAGGCTACCTATGCGATACGCACACAGCAGTCGCGGTGGAGGTCTATCATAACTACCGGGAGAAAACTGGTGACCTCACTCCTACGGTGATCGCGTCCACTGCCAGCCCGTTCAAATTTGCGGGGAGCGTCCTGCCTGCCGCGTTCGGGACCCAGCCGCAGGGGGACGAATTCGAGTTGCTTGGGCAGCTTGAGGATAAATCCGAGATGCATGCACCTGCCGCGCTTGCCGGACTGCGGCAGAAAACCGAACGGTTTACCCGCGTGATCCAGCCGGCGGAGATGAAGCAGGCTGTCTCCGATTGGCTGCTCTAAAGGAACAGCCAAAAGTTTGACGCCAGAGCAAATTTTCGGGCGCAAGGTGTGCTTTTTTCCTGTTCTTTCTTCAAAAGTTTCGTCCACCTTTTCAAAGGTGGCGGGGTCGAGGGGCAGAGCCCCCGCTAAATGATTTCTTCTAAAAGGAGCGACATACCATGAAATATATTGTGATGCTGGGTGACGGGATGGCAGATTACCCTGTTCCGGAGCTTGGCAACCGGACCCCGCTGGAAGCGGCGGTCAAACCGAATATGGATTTTCTTGCCCAAAACGGGAAAGTCGGGATGGCTAAAACGGTCCCTGAGGGGATGCCGCCGGGATCGGACACCGCCAACCTTTCGGCGATGGGCTATGATCCCAAAATTTATTACAGCGGCCGTTCCCCGCTTGAGGCAGTCAGCATGGGGATCGACCTCGGAGCGGGTGATGTAACCTTCCGGTGCAACCTGGTCACCCTTTCGGACGAGGAAAACTACGAGGACTGCACGATGGTCGATTACTCCGCGGGGGAGATTTCCACCGCGGAATCCACCGAGCTGATCAACTATCTGAACGAGCAGTTCCACACCGAGAACCGCAACCTCTATCCGGGAATCAGCTACCGCCACTGTCTGGTTCTGCGCGACGCCAAAACCGGGAGCATCTGCACCCCGCCGCATGACATCTCTCTCAAGCCGATCCGGGAACACCTGCCTTCCGGCATCTATGGGGACATGCTGCTCTCCCTGATGAAGCGTTCGCGTGAGCTGCTGCGCAACCACCCGATCAATCAGGCGCGGATTGCCGCCGGGAAAAATCCTGCTACCTCCTGTTGGTTCTGGGGCGAGGGTACCAAACCTGCGCTTTCCCCCTTCCAGGAAAAATTCGGGGTACGCGGCGGTGTGATCTCGGCGGTTGACCTGATAAAAGGCATCGGCATCTGTGCCGGGCTGAAATCGGTCGATGTGGAAGGTGCCACCGGGAACGTGGACACCAACTTCCGAGGCAAGGCAGACGCCGCACTCGAGCTGCTGCGCAGCGGCTGTGACTTCGTTTATATCCACGTGGAGGCCCCTGACGAATGCGGACACCGCCATGAGATCGAAAACAAGGTCAAGTCGATCGAGCTGATCGACAGCGACATCCTCGGTGTCATCCTCCCCGCCCTGCGGGAGATGGGCGAGCCGTTTTCGATCCTGCTGATGCCCGACCACCCGACGCCGTTGTCGATCCGTACCCATACTTCCGAGCCGGTCCCGTTTGTGCTCTACCGCAGTGACTGCGCGGGCGAGCTGCCCACCGAACGCTATACCGAGGCGCTTGCACAGGCGACTGGCCTGTATCTGCCCGAAGGCCACCGGATGATGGAACAGCTCATCAGCTCCGCTCAATGAAACGGGACACAGCACACCGCCCTTTTTTCAGTTCGCGCCGGTTTTACTCCTGATTTTTGGTGTGTAAAGGAGACATACGGATGGATGAAGCTATTTTGCATTTTTTTAACCAGATGCCGGCAGCGCTTCCACTCTACGAACAGTTTGAAAGGCGCATCTTTGCCGAACTGGAGGGAGTAACAGTCAAAGTCCAGAAAACGCAGATTTCCTTTGTGAACAGGCATCTGTTTGCATGTGTGTCATTCGCGCGTGTGCGGAAGAAAAAGGACTGTCCCAATCCTTATCTGGTCATAACTTTTGGGCTGGATCGGAAGGTGGAGTCTCCCCGGATTGACGTTGCAACAGAACCCTATCCCAACCGCTGGACCCATCATCTTTTGATCTCCAAGACAGAGGAGATCGACGGTGAACTGATCGCATGGGTAAAAGAGGCCGCTGCTTTTGCAGCATATAAATGACCGTATAGTGGGTTGTAAAAGGTGCGATGGGATATTGAAGCCCCGTTCCATCGCCAGATGCAGAAAACCGCCGGACAGGAAATCCTGTCCGGCGGTTTTCTGATTTTTTGCTGTATTATAGGATGATGGATTCGCCGGTCATCTCGGCGGGCTGGGGCAGGCCGAGTATTTTCAGCATGGTGGGAGCGAGGTCAGCCAGACGGCCACCCTTGCGCAGCTCACAGTTCCCCTGCCCGACGACGATCAGCGGCACCGGGTTGGTGGTATGTGCGGTGAACGGCGAACCATCCCGCTCATACATCTGGTCGGCATTGCCGTGGTCAGCGGTAATCAACGCCGATCCTCCCATCTTGAGAATCGCGTCGACGGTCCGCCCAAGGCAGGTATCCACTGCCTCGACCGCCTTCTGCGCCGCCTCGAATACACCGGTATGGCCAACCATGTCGCAGTTGGCGTAGTTGAGGATGATCACGTCGTAGTTTCCGCTCTCGATCCGCTTAACCACCTCATCGGTCACGAGATATGCGCTCATCTCGGGCTGGAGGTCATAGGTCGCGACCTTCGGGGATGGGATCAGCGCGCGGTCCTCGTTCTGGTAGGGGGCCTCGACGCCGCCATTGAAGAAGAAGGTCACATGTGCGTACTTTTCGGTCTCGGCGATCCGGAGCTGGGTCAGGCCGTTGTCCGCGATATACTCTCCAAACGTGTTGGTCAGGCTCTCCGGCTTGAATGCAACCTGCACATTTGGCATCGTCGCGTCATACTGGGTCATGCAGACAAAATAGGTCTCCCTGCGTCCGCTCTCCCGCTCAAAGCCGGTAAAATCAGGGTCCACAAAGGTGCGGGTCAGCTCCCGGGCGCGGTCGGGCCGGAAGTTGAAGAAGATGATAGAATCCCCGCTGCGGACCTCCGCCCCTTTCAGGCAGACAGTCGGCTCGACAAACTCATCTGTCGTCTCGGAGCCGTAGGATTTTTCCATCGCGTCAACCGCCGAAGCATTGAAGTTGCCCCTGCCGTAGACAATCGCATCATAGGCGCGCGAAACACGCTCCCAGCGGTTGTCCCGGTCCATCGCGTAATAACGGCCCATCACCGTGGCGATCTGCCCGACGCCCAACCGGTTCATCTCGATTTCCAGCTCCTCGACGTAATCGCGCCCGCTGGTCGGCGGCACATCCCGCCCGTCCATAAAGCAGTGCACATAAACCTTATGCACCCCGCACCGCTTTGCCATCTCGAGCAGGCCGTAAAGATGCCGGTTATGGCTGTGTACCCCGCCATCCGAGCAGAGCCCGAGCAGATGCAGTGACGAACCGTTTTTGACACAGTTGTCCATCGCGCCTCTGAGCGCGGGATTTTCGAAAAAGTCCCCATCCTCGATCGACTTGGTGATCCGGGTCAGCTCCTGGTAGACCACCCGGCCTGCACCAATATTAGTGTGTCCGACCTCCGAATTTCCCATCTGCCCATCAGGCAGACCGACATCCATCCCCGATGCGCCGATCAGCGTATGAGGATTTTCCCTGAAGAGCCTGTCAAGGTTCGGCTTATGCGCCGCCGCGATCGCATTGCCATACTCCAGCGGGTTGTGTCCGAAGCCATCAAGGATAATCAATGCCAAAGGTTTTTTCATGGTTGCCTCCCTCTTTTGCAGCCGGTTATTTGGATGCCGCTTTTACAATCTCGGCAAAATCCGCGGCTTTCAGCGATGCGCCACCGATCAGCCCGCCGTCTACATCCGGCTGTGCCAGCAGTTCGGCCGCATTCTTCGCATTCATCGAGCCGCCATACTGGATGGTCAGACCGTCCGCAGCCGCATTGCCATAAAGCTTGGCAACGACCGAACGGATATAGCAGCAGACCTCGTTCGCCTGCTCGGCGGTGGCGGTCTTGCCGGTGCCGATCGCCCAGACCGGCTCGTACGCAATGATGATCCGTTTCAGCTCGTCTGCCGAAACGCCATGCAGCGCAACCTTGGTCTGCATCCCAACAATCTCCTCGGTGATGCCGTATTCCCGCTGCGCTTCCAGCTCGCCCACGCAAAGGATCACATGCAAGCCCGCATCGAGCGCCGCACGCACCCGCTGGTTAACCGTCTGATCGGTCTCGCCAAAATACTGGCGGCGCTCGCTGTGCCCGATGACCACATAATAGACCCCCATCTCGGCGAGCATCGGGGCCGCGACTTCACCAGTGAATGCGCCCGATACCGCCCAATGACAGTTTTCAGCGCCGACCTTCACATTTGCCGCATCCGAAGCAGTAACCGCAAGCGCGGTTTCGAGATCAATGAACGGGACGCATACCGCGACCTCGCAATCCGCATCCTTGACCAGCGGCCCCAGCTCTTTAATCAGTGCCGCCGCTTCCGAACGGTTTTTGTTCATCTTCCAGTTGCCGGCGATAACCGCCTTGCGCAGTGCTTTATTCATCGTCTGACACTCCTTTAACTTTGATGATTATATGGTATCTTTCACGACAAAAGGGGAAAGCCGCCCGTTCTGCCGGACAGCGGCTTCCCCTCCCTCCGCGCAGGCGTCGTCCGAAAAACGGCGCCCCGCAGAGACAGATGCGCGAACTTTTATTTGTCGTTTACGCAGGCAATCCCCGGAAGAACCTTGCCCTCAAGGAACTCGAGCGACGCGCCGCCGCCGGTCGAGATATGGGTCATTTTGGAGCCGAAGCCGAGGATATTGACCGCTGCCGCCGAATCGCCGCCGCCGATGATGGTGGTTGCTTCGGTCTCGGCGAGCGCCTCCGCCACCGCAATCGTCCCTTTCGCAAGCTGCGGGTTCTCAAACACGCCCATAGGCCCGTTCCAGACCACCGTCTTTGCCGACTTGACCGCCTCGGCAAACAGGGCGCGGGTTTTTTCGCCGATGTCAAGCCCCATCTTGCCGTCGGGGATCTGGTCGGCCGCGACCGTCTCGATCGCGATTTCCGCGTCGATCGGGTTGGGGAACGATTTGGCGATCACGCAGTCGACCGGCAGCAGAATCTTGACGCCCTTCTCCTCCGCCTTCGCAAGCATCTCCTTGCAGTAACCGATCTTTTCGGCATCGAGCAGCGAGGTGCCGGTGCCGTACCCTTTCGCCGCGAGGAAGGTATACGCCATGCCGCCGCCGATAATCAGGGTGTCGGCCTTGTTGAGCAGGTTTTCGATGACATTGAGTTTATCCGCAACCTTGGCGCCGCCGAGGATGGTCACAAACGGGCGGACCGGGTTCTCAACCGCGTTGCCCAGATACTGGAGCTCTTTGCCCATCAGATAGCCGACCGCCGCCTCTTTGACGAACGAAGCCACGCCGACGGTCGAACAATGCGCACGATGGGCCGCGCCGAACGCGTCGTTGACAAACACCTGTCCCTCGCAGAGCTCTGCCAGCTCCTTGCTGAGCGCTTCGCCGTTCTTGGTCTCCTCGGCGCGGTAACGGGTGTTCTGGATCAGCATGACGTCTCCGTCCTTCAGGGCTGCCGCCGCGGCCTTGGCATTTTCGCCGACCACGTTGTCATCCGCCGCAAAGACAACCTCTTTGCCAAGCAGCTCGGAGAGCCGTTTTGCCACCGGTGCGAGCGAAAGCTCGGGTTTCGGCTCGCCCTTGGGCTTGCCCATGTGGGAGCAGAGGATCACACGCCCGCCGTCCGCCATCAGCTTTTTGATGGTCGGGAGCGCCGCTACGATCCGGTTCTCATCGGTGATGACGCCATTTTTCAGCGGAACGTTGAAGTCACACCGCACGAGCACCTTTTTCCCGGCAACCTGAATGTCGTCCACGGATTTTTTGTTGTATGAGGTCATTTTCTGCCATCCTTTCGTTGCAGCCCGGGACGGTAGAAACCGGCCTCGGACTGCCTTTGTTAATTTCACATCAATCTATCTGCTATTTTAATCCATACGCTGTTTTTTTGCAAGGGGTTTCCATGATTTCCGGACTCTTCTTCCAGTATTTTTGGCATTTTGTATGAATTTTATAATCGGAGCATCTGAAAAGAATCGGAATGATTCTTTTCAAGTCTGTGCCTGAATGGGCGCAGAGAGCCGCCTATGAATACAGAACAGTATCTAGGAGCTGTTTGAAAAATCGAAACTAAAAGTTTCGTCCACCTTTTCAAAGGTGGCGGGGTCGAGGGGCAGAGCCCCCGCCGCTCGCCGCAGCGAGCGGAACGCCTTAGCCTGTGAAGCGCTTTTTTCGGGTGAATTGCCGCCTAAAGGGCGGCAAGAGGGGGCTTTTTGCAAGAGAAAAAGCCTCCTTGCCAAAGATACCAAACAGGTTCTAAGCTTCGTCCATCGCGGCGAGCGCTTCCCGGATGGTGTCGAGCGGTTCCGACCCCGGCGGGATTTTGACCGTGATATACGGTTTCGCGCCTGCGCTGACCATCACCCGGCCGCGCAGCTTGACCGCGAGCGCTCCCGCACGCTGCATATCCATCACCTCGGGGTAGAGCAGCACCGCGTCCCCGCGCTGGGAAATCTCGCGGATGCCCATGAGCGAAGCGGTATTGCGCACCAGCGCGACATCCACAAGCCCCTTGACCGCCTCGGGCGGTTCCCCAAACCGGTCGATCAGCTCGTCGATCAGGTCGAGCGCGTCCTCCTCAGTCTGGATGCCCGCGATCTTCTTATAGATGTCGATCCGCTGGGCGAGGTTGTCGATATATTCCTCGGGGATATGCGCGCCCACCCGCACATCCACCATACATTCGGTGGCGGCATGGGTGGGGGCTTCCCCCCGCTGTTCGGCGACCGCATCCGAAAGCAGCTTGAGGTACATATCATAGCCGACCGCCTCCATATGCCCATGCTGCTGAGAACCGAGGATATTGCCTGCGCCGCGGATCTCAAGGTCACGCATCGCGATCCGGAAGCCGGAACCGAACGAGGTAAACTCCCGGATTGCCGCCAACCGTTTGGTCGCGATGTCCGAAAGTTCCCGGTCGGGCTTGAAGGTCAGATAGGCGAACGCCCGCCGGTTTGAACGCCCCACCCGGCCGCGCAGCTGGTAGAGCTGGGAAAGCCCCATATGGTCAGCGTTCTCAATAATCAGCGTGTTGCAGTTGGGGACGTCCACCCCTGTCTCGATGATGGTGGTGCAGACCAGAATATCCACTTCGTAGTCGAGCAGCTGCCGCCAGACCGCCGAAAGCTGTTCCTCGTTCATTTTGCCATGTGCGGTGACGATCCGCGCGGACGGCACAAGCTGCTGGATTTTATAGGCGCAGCTGTCGATGCTCTCCACCCGATTGTGCAGATAGAACACCTGCCCGCCCCGGCGTATCTCCCGTTCGATCGCCTGTGTGACCAGGCCCCAGTCGTGCTCCACCACATAGGTCTGTACCGGGTGGCGGTCCTGCGGCGCCTCCTCGAGGATGCTCATATCCCGGATACCGCTCATCGCCATGTTGAGGGTGCGCGGGATCGGGGTTGCCGACAGGTTGAGCACGTCCACATTGGCGCGCATCTCCTTGAACTTTTCCTTGTGCCGCACCCCGAACCGCTGCTCTTCGTCGATGATGCACAGCCCGAGGTCTTTAAACTTCACGTCGTTCTGCACCAGCCGGTGGGTGCCGATGATGATATCGGTCTCCCCCCGGCGCAGCTCGTCGAGCACCTGCTTCTGCTCCCGCGCGGTGCGGAACCGGGAGAGCAGGTCTACCTTGACTGGGAACCCCTCCATCCGGCGGCGGACGGTCTGGTAATGCTGCCAGGCGAGGATGGTGGTCGGGCAGAGCAGCGCGCACTGTTTGCCGTCCATCACGCATTTGAACGCGGCGCGCAGAGCAACCTCGGTTTTGCCGAATCCCACATCCCCGCAGAGCAGCCGGTCCATCGGGGATTCCCGCTCCATGTCCGCCTTGATCTCCTCAATGCACCGGAGCTGGTCGTCGGTCTCGTCGTACGGGAACCGGCGCTCGAAATCGTTCTGCCAATCGGTGTCGGGGGAAAATGCGTGCCCCTTGACCTGCATCCGTTTGGCGTAAAGCTCGGTCAGCTCCTTGGCCATATCCTCGACCGCTTTTTTCACCCGCGCGCGGGTCTTCTGCCACTCGACCGAATTCAGCTTGCTGAGCCTGACCGCCGCATCCTCCCGCACCCCGACATATTTGGTCACCAGATCGAGCTGGGTGACCGGTACAAAGAGGGTGTCGGTCCCGGCATAACGGATTTTGATATAGTCCTTGACGACCCCCTGTATCTCCCGCTTGACGATCCCCTCAAACACCCCGATCCCATGTGCGATGTGAACCACATGGTCGCCGGGGGTCAGGTCGCTGATGTCCTTGAGCTGCTTGCCCTCCTTGTGGCGGGGCCTTTTTTTGATGCCCTGGCGGACCGATTTGGCCTGCGAGAGGATCGCAAGCCTGAGGTCGGGATACTCGACCCCCGCGCTCATGCTCCGTCCCACCACATAGACCAGCCGCGGGGTAAATGCACCGATCTTTTCCGACTCGATCGCGTTGATCCCCTGTTTTTGCAGGTCCTCGGCGAGTGTGGCCGCCGCGCGGGGCGTCCCCGCAAACACCACGATGCAATAGCCCGAGGCGGTGTAGGCCTGCACCTCTTCGAGCAGAGCGGAAAACTCCCCGCTCCAGGAGGAGAGCTGGACCGCATTGATGTTCAGAAGCTGGCGCAGCGGGATGTCCCCGACCGACCGGACAAAGGTGTCGAGCAGCACCGTACATCCCTCGGCTGCATGGCGCTGCAAGTCAACAAAGTCCTCGTTGAACCGGTCGCACCCTTTGAAGAGAACGCCCTCCTCGAACAGCAGCTTGATGTCCTCGCTGTTCTGGGCCTGTGCGCTGCGCAGCACCTCCCGGCAGTTCCCGGTATCGCAGAGGAAAAATACCGCATCCGGCAGGTAATCGAAGATGGTCGCCGGCGCGGGATAGATCAGCGGCAGCCAGCGGTCGAGCGATTCGGGCATCGCGCCCCCCTCGAGCTTTTCGATCTCCTGTGCAAGCTTCTCCTTGGCGCGTTTGCCCTGGGTGCCCCGCAGGGATTTTGCCGCCGTTTCCAGCAGGCGGCACAGCCTGGACGGACTGTCCGCGACCACCTCGGCAGCGGGCGGGATGTCCACCTGTTTGACCGTATCCTCCCGCCGCTGGGTGTCGGTCTTGAAGGTTGAGATTGTGTCGATCTCCTCCCCCCAGAACTCGACCCGGAACGGGTCCGGGGTATGCGGCGGGAAAAAGTCGAGAATCCCTCCCCGCTGGGAAAACTGGCAGACCCCGTCCACCTGGTCCGCCCGCGTGTAGCCTGCGCTCACCAGAAACGCGAGCAGCTCCTCCATCCGATAGCTCTCCCCGGTTCTGAGGGTGCGGGTTTTTTCCCGCAGAAGCCCCGGAGGCATAGTATATTGCAGCGCCGCGCGCGCCGATGCGACCACCAGCCGGGCGGTTCCGGCGGAGAGCCGGCCGAGCACGCTCAACCGGGCGTGCTCGTACTCGTGGGAAACACCGGTCACCTCATGGAAGGTCAGGTCGCGGGACGGATAGAACGCCGCGACCGGCTCCCCTGCCATGATGTTGATGTCCTCACAGATGCGCATGGCGTTCGCCTCGTCGGACGCGACAACCAGCCCGCGCTTTCCGAGCAGGCTGGTGAGCGAATAGATCAGGTGGGCCTTATGCACCTCCGAAAGGCCGGTCGCCAGCACAGGGGTGTCCCGGGACTCCACCGCAGCTTTGATCTGCCGGAATTCGGGCATCCCCGAGAGCAGCTGTTCAAACCCGTTCATAAATATTCCTCTTCATCTTTATCCTCATCAGTCATCCGTTAAACCGGCTCATCGCCTGGTCGATCTGCCCCTCGACGACCATCTGCGCGGCTTCGGCAGCATGATCGAACATCTTGTCCAGCAGCTCGGTGTCCTCCTTGCGAAACTTCCCCAGCACCCAGTCGGCAAGGTCATAGTCGGGGTGGGGCTTCTGTCCGACCCCCATCTTGACACGGGGGAAGGTGTCCTTTCCGGTCAGATAGAGGATGCTTTTCAGGCCGTTGTGGCCGCCGTCGCTGCCCTTGCGCCGGATGCGCAGCCTGCCCACGTCGAGGCTTACGTCGTCGAAGAGGACCAGCACCCGCTCGATCGGGATTTTATGGAACTGCATCGCCTCGCGCACCGCTTCGCCCGAATGGTTCATATAAGTGGAAGGCTTCATCAGCAGGACGCGATGTTCCCCAATCATCGCGTCCCCGCAGAGGGATTTATATTTGATCCGGTCGACCTTTACGCCGAGCTTTTCAGCAAGGCAGTCGAGCGCAAGGAACCCGGCGTTGTGGCGGGTGCACTCGTACTGCCTGCCAGGGTTCCCCAGCCCGACAATCAAAAATTCCACCGGCCCGGTGGGGGCGGGCTGCCGCCGCTTAAACATTTCAAACATGGTTTTCATTCTCCCTGCAGACGGGGTGGATCTCCCCCGCCTGCATTGCAGTTTATTTTGGGAGGGGGCTTTTTCTCTTGTAAAAAGCCCCCTCTTGCCACCCTTCGGGCGGCAATTCACCCGAAAAATACGCTTCACAGGATAAAGTGTTCCGCGCTCTTCGGAGCGCGGCCAAAGGCGCTGCCTTTGGAAACCGCCACCTTTGAAAAGGTGGACGAAACTTTTCATTTTTATGTATACAGTTACTTTTTGGCGTCCTTTTTGAAAGCGATCTTCTCGTCCGACCAGCCCTCTTTGATCTGCTGATGCACCCGCCCGATTGCGAGCGCGCCCGCCGGGACATCCTCGTCGATCGTGGTACCCGCGGCGGTATACGCCCCCTCGCCGACCGTGACCGGCGGGACCAGGTTGGTATTGCAGCCGATGAACGCCCGGTCCCCGATCGTGGTGCGGTACTTTTGGTTGCCGTCATAGTTGGCGGTGACCACCCCGCAGCCGAAGTTGCAGTAGGCGCCCACATCGCTGTCGCCGATATAGGTCAGGTGCGCAACCGAAGTCTTATCGCCGACCGTCGAATTTTTGATCTCCACAAAGTCGCCCAGCTTGACCCCGTCGCCGAGGTGGGAGTTGGGGCGGAGCTGGGAGAACGGCCCGACCGAGCTGCCTCTCCCGACCGTCGAATCGGTGAGGTAGGAAGCATTGATGTGGGAGCCTTCCCCGACCTGTGAATCGACCAGATACGAATTGGGCCCGATCACCGCATGTGCACCGATCCGGGTTTTGCCCCGCAAAATCGTCCCGGGCAGGATCACCGCATCATGCGCGATCTCAACCTCCGGCCCGATCACGATCCCGTCGCTGAACGGGATGTCCACTCCATTATCCAGATGCTGTTGGATGATCCGCCGGCGCGCACACTCGTTGAGCTGCTGAAGCGCGCGGCGGTCGTTCGCGCCGAGGGCGGTGTCCGGATCGGGCGCGGCGCAGCCGCCCACCCGCAGCCCATCCGCAGACGCGAGGCCGACAGTATCAGTCAGGTAGTATTCCCCCTGCGCATTCTGACAGGTCAGGCGGGGCAGCGCATCCCGCAGGAATTCGGTACGGAACCAATAAGCGCCCGGATTGACCTCTTTTATCTGAAGCTGTTCAGGGGTGGCATCCTTCTGCTCGACGATCGCGAGCACCCTTCCATCCTCCCCCCGCAGGATCCGCCCGTAACCGGACGGGTCCTCCAGCTTTGCGGTCATCAGCGTCACCGCGCACCCCTGCGACAGGTGTTCCGCATATGCCGCATTGATCGCCTGCGGCGAGACGAACGGCGCGTCCCCGTTGAGCACCAGAAGGTCGCCCCCCTGTGCAAACGTCTCGGACGCCATCATCACCGCATGGCCGGTCCCGCGGCGCTCCGGCTGCCGGAAAAAACGGCAGCCCGGGGAAACGGCCTGTTCAAGCAGGTCCTGTTGGTCGCCTGCTATGATATAGAGTTCGTCAATGCCCGCTGCGCGGCAGGCATCCTCCACCCAGCGGAGCATCGGCTTGAAGAGCACCTCGCAGAGCACCTTCGGACGGTCGGACCCCATCCGTTTCCCGTCCCCTGCCGCGAGAATGACCGCGAACCTGCGTCTGTCCTGTTGTTCCATGGAACTTCCCCCCTGTATGCTGACGGTTTCGCCGCCGGCTTTTTTCTGCAAATAACCGCGAACCCAAAGAACCGTTCGCGTCTTCTATTATGTCAATTTTTTTTCGGGTTTGCAAGGGATTGGACGGGAATTTTGCCGCCTGCCGGAAGTTTTTCGCTGGCCTGCCGGATGGCGGGGGCAAATCCCCTAAAAATCTCTTGTTTTTTTCTTGGAAATAATGCACTTTTTCCTAGCAAAACACTGGAAAAACCACAGCGGGTTTGTTATAATATAGCTTGGTCAATGCTACCAGAGTGATCTAAAGTAATGGAGGTAGATTAAAGTGGGCAAAAAATTTGTTTACATGTTCTCCGAGGGCAACGGCTCAATGCGTGAGCTGCTCGGAGGCAAGGGTGCGAACCTGGCGGAGATGACAGGTCTTGGAATGCCTGTCCCGCAGGGGTTCACGGTCACAACCGAGGCATGCACCCAGTACTATGCTGATGGTGAGAAGATCAACGAAGAGATCCAGGCGGAAATCTACGCCAACCTCGCCAAACTCGAAGAGATTGCCGGCAAGAAGTTCGGCGACCTCGAGAACCCGCTGCTCGTTTCGGTCCGTTCGGGCGCACGCGCTTCGATGCCGGGCATGATGGACACCATCCTCAACCTCGGTCTGAATGACGAAGTGGTCGAAGTCATGGCGAAAAAGACCAACAACCCGCGTTTTGCGTATGACTCCTACCGCCGGTTCATCCAGATGTATTCGGACGTTGTCATGGAGGTCGGCAAGGCTTACTTCGAGAAGCTGATCGACGAGATGAAAGAGAAAAAAGGCGTCAAGATGGACACCGAGCTGGATGCCGACGACCTCAAGGAGCTGGCGCGTCAGTTCAAGGCTGAATATAAGGAGAAAAAGGGCGTCGACTTCCCGACCGACCCGAAAGAGCAGCTTATGGGCGCGATCATGGCGGTCTTCCGCTCGTGGGACAACCCTCGTGCGATCTACTACCGCCGCATGAACGACATCCCCTCGAGCTGGGGTACTGCCGTCAACGTCCAGATGATGGTCTTCGGCAACACCGGCGACAATTCGGGTACCGGCGTTGCGTTCACCCGCAACCCTGCAACCGGTGAGAAGAAGCTGTTTGGTGAGTTCCTGATGAACGCCCAGGGCGAGGACGTTGTCGCGGGCGTACGCACCCCGCAGACGATCGACCAGCTGGCCGAAGTCATGCCGGAAGCTTATAACCAGTTTGTAGAGATCTGCGGCCGCCTCGAGAACCACTACCGCGACATGCAGGACATGGAGTTCACCATTGAGGACAGAAAGCTGTTCATGCTCCAGACCCGTAACGGTAAGCGTACCGCTGCCGCTGCACTGAAGATCGCCTGTGACCTCGTGGACGAAGGGATGATCTCCGAGAAGGAAGCAGTCTGCATGATCGACCCGAAACAGCTCGATGCGCTGCTGCACCCGCAGTTCGACGCGAAAGCGCTCAAAGCTGCCAAACCGATCGGTTCCGCGCTGCCGGCCTCCCCGGGTGCTGCCTGTGGTAAGGTGGTCTTTACCGCTGAGGATGCGACCGAGTGGGCACAGAAGGGCGAAAAGGTCATTCTGGTGCGTCTTGAAACCTCCCCGGAGGATATCGAAGGTATGCACTATTCGCAGGGCATCCTGACCGTCCGCGGTGGTATGACCTCCCATGCGGCGGTTGTCGCGCGCGGCATGGGCACATGCTGTGTCTCGGGCTGCGGCGAGATCAAAATGGATGAGGAAAACAAGTGCTTCACCCTCGCCGGCAAGACCTACCACGAGGGCGACTATATCTCGCTCGATGGCTCGACCGGCAACATCTACGGCGAGGCGATCCCGACGGTCGAGGCTTCGATCGGCGGCGACTTTGGCCGTCTGATGGGCTGGGCGGACGAGTACCGTCAGCTCAAGGTCCGCACCAATGCCGACACCCCGAAGGATGCGCAGCAGGCGATGAGCTTTGGCGCACAGGGTATCGGCCTCTGCCGTACCGAGCACATGTTCTTCGAGACCGACCGTATCGCAGCTATCCGCGAGATGATCTGCTCGGATACTGTTGAGCAGCGCGAGGCAGCACTGGCAAAACTGCTGCCGATGCAGAGAGGCGACTTTGAGGGCATCTATGAGGCAATGCAGGGCAACCCGGTCACCATCCGGTTCCTTGATCCGCCGCTGCATGAGTTCGTCCCCACCGCTGAGGAGGATATTGCCGCGCTCGCAAAGACGATGGGCAAGAGCGTTTCGGACATCCATGCGATCATTGCCGGCCTGCACGAGTTCAACCCGATGATGGGCCATCGTGGCTGCCGTCTGGCTGTCACCTATCCGGAGATCGCTGCCATGCAGACCCGCGCGGTCATCGAGGCTGCGCTCAACGTCCAGGCCAAACATCCCGACTGGAAGATGGTTCCTGAGATCATGATCCCGCTGGTCGGCGAGGTCAAGGAGCTGGCTTATGTCAAGAGCGTTGTCGTCAAGACCGCGGACGAGCTGATCGCTGCCGCGAAGAGCGACATGAAATATAAAGTCGGTACCATGATCGAGATCCCGCGCGCCGCTCTGACTGCGGACGAGATCGCCAAAGAGGCTGAATTCTTCAGCTTCGGTACCAACGACCTCACCCAGATGACCTTCGGCTTCAGCCGTGACGATGCCGGCAAGTTCCTCGGCGCTTACTATGATAAGAAGATCTACGAGTCGGATCCGTTCGCGAAACTGGATCAGACCGGTGTGGGCAAACTGGTCGAGATGGCTGCCAAACTGGGCCGCGCAACCCGTCCGGACATCCACCTCGGCATCTGCGGTGAGCATGGCGGCGACCCGAGCACTGTCGAGTTCTGCCATAACACTGGTTTGGATTATGTGTCCTGCTCGCCGTTCCGCGTGCCGATCGCACGTCTGGCTGCTGCACAGGCCGCAATCAAAAAACCGCGCTAAACAGAAACGGTTTGTCGTAGGGCAATGTGATTTATCCTGTGCAGGGCAATAACACTTAGCCTCCGACATAGAAAAATAAGACCTTGCATCTCACGATGCGGGGTCTTATTTTTGTCCTCCGGACTATCCTTTCCCTGCCTAATATAAGGATTTTCGGAACATTCTGCGCTATATCACCATGGAGTAGGGGCATCCGGCCCAAGGGCCGGGGTGGATAAACGACTTTGCCCCTTACAGAATAAATCACATTGCCCTACGACAATTTCGGTAATACGCTAAGATCAATAGAGGCCCCGCCGTTTATAGCGGCGGGGCTCTTTTTTCTCAGAGGATATCCCTATCAAAGTCATATATTGCAGTTCCCGGCAATCTATGATATCCTGTTTCCATCAGTTTAAAAGAAAGGAACCCAAATCCTATGACACCCTCCAATGTCTACTACACCACCCTCCGGGCCCGCCCTGGCGACAGTCTGCTGAATAAGCTGGAGCGCCTTTTGGACAGGGCCGGCATGGGCAAGATCGACTTCACCAACAAGTACGTGGCCATCAAGATCCATTTCGGTGAGCCGGGGAACCTGTCCTACCTGCGGCCCAACTACGCCAAGGTGGTGGCGGATTTCATCCGCGCCCGAGGCGGCAAGCCCTTCCTCACCGACTGCAACACCCTCTATGTGGGGGGCCGGAAGAACGCCTTGGACCACTTGGAGAGCGCCTATGTCAACGGCTACTCCCCCACCACCACCGGCTGCCACCTGCTCATTGCCGACGGCCTCAAGGGCACCGACGAGGCCTACGTCCCGGTGGAGGGCGGCGCGTATGTGAAGGAGGCCAAGATCGGCCGGGCCGTGATGGACGCGGACATTGTCATCTCCCTGAACCACTTCAAGGGCCACGAGTGCACAGGCTTCGGTGGTGCGCTGAAGAACTTAGGCATGGGCTGCGGCTCCCGGGCGGGAAAGATGGAGATGCACAGCGCCGGCAAGCCCTTTACCAATCGGGACCTCTGCATCGGCTGCGGCGCCTGCCAGCGGATCTGTGCCCACGATGCCCCCGCCATGACCGACGGGAAGATCTCCATCGACCACGCCAAGTGCGTGGGCTGCGGCCGTTGTATCGGACTGTGCCCCGTGGACGCCATCCAGCCTGCCGAGGACGAGGCCAACGACATTCTCAACTGTAAGATCGCCGAGTATGCCAAGGCGGTGGTCCATGGCCGGCCCGGCTTCCACATCAACTTGGTGATGGATGTCTCCCCCTACTGTGACTGCCACGGGGAGAACGATGTGCCCATGGTGCCGAATGTTGGCATGTTTGCCTCCTTCGACCCGGTGGCCATCGACGTGGCCTGCGCCGATGCGGTGAACGCCATGCCCGTGTACATCGGCAGCGCCCTCTACGAGGCGCAGGGGGAGGGCCACTGCCATGAGGACCACTTCGGCGCCCAGCACCCGGAGACCAACTGGAAAAGCTGCGTGGAGCACGCCGAGAAGATCGGCATTGGCCAGCAGGCGTACACCCTGATCGAGGTAAAATAGGATGACCGACAGCACCACTGACTATTTGCAGGACCTGATTGCCCGAATGGGGACTGTGGAGCAGACGGCGGACAGCCGGGACAGTGTGAGCTGGAAGGCCTGCCGGGAGGCGGAAACCCTCGATGACCTATCCCTCCTCCCCCTCTTGGAGGCGATCATCGCCACCCACCCGAAGCCCAAGGAGCGGCAGATCCGCTGTGACGCCTATTTTGTCTACGGGAAAATTTTGAAAAACCACTTCACCGAGGAGGGCTGTGCCTATTTGATCGGCCGCCTCACGATGGAGAAGAACAAGTATGCCCTCTATCCCCTGTTGGACCTCCTCCGTGACCTGCCCATCCCGGCGGAGATGGACATTGCCCCCATCCTTCAGTGCGTCCGCCACGAGCAGTGGACTGTCCGCTACAGCGCCATCCGGGCCCTGGGGGCCTGCTCTGCGGAGGAGAGCCGGGAGGCCCTGCGCTGGTATCTCCGCCAAGAGGATGAGAAGACGTACCGGCAGGAGATCATCTACGCCCAGGCCTCGTTAGGGAGGATCGGCACACCGGAGGATATCCCGCTGATAGAGCCGCGCCTCCGCAGCCGCAGTCGGGATGTAAAGCTCAGCGCAGAAATTGCCATCGAGCGCATCCGCGCCCGTGCCGCCGGAGAACCGGACCCGTGGGAACCCTCCCGCTGACAAGCGCACAATACAGCAGGAGCCAGTCCAAAAGGACTGGCTCCTGCTTTGGTTTTGCACACATCGGCAGACGCGGCACTATTCTTTTACCGCCGCGTCACTAAGCGTATGGGCCAGAGACTTGGTACTCTCATACAAAGCACGGTAAACCTTCTGATAGGTCTCATATACCTTATGCTTCTCCATATCCGGCTCATAGGTCCGGCCAGGCTTAATAAAGCTGGTCAAACTGGCATAGCTCTCAAATCCCGGATGCTTTACCGCCAGCGCCGCCATCATGGCGTCACCGAAGCAGGCCCCCACCGTTTCCAGCGGGGTGTCCACTGGTTTGCCTAAAATGTCGGCAATAATCTGCATCCATACCGGGTTTTGGGTGCCGCCGCCTACGGCGATAATCCGATCCAGATGTACCTCCGGGTGGCTCTCCATCAGGGCGATCTGCTGGGCGATGGAGTAGCCCACAGACTCCAGGGCGCTGCGGTACAGGTGGGCACGGGTGTGGGATAGGGTCAGGCCAAAAACCACGCCCCGGGCCTTGGGATCGTTCACCGGCGTCCGCTCCCCGGCGAAGTAGGGCAGGGTAACAAGCCCCTCGCTGCCGGCGGGGACGGCCTCCACGCCCTCCATCATGGTCTGGTAGGCATCGGAACCGCCCTCCTGCTCCAAGGCCAGGGCCTCAGGGAAGATGTTGTCCCGATACCACTTGGTGAGGCTGCCGGCGGCGTTGGTGCCGGCGGAGATGTCGCAGAGGCCGGGGACAATGAACTCCTCCCGCCAAAGACGCTCGTCATCCACCAAGGTCTCTGTGCCAAGGATCATGTACACGGAGGAGCCAAGCTGCAGCATCATCTGTCCCGGCTTTACCACGCCGGAGCTGATAGCCTCTGCCCCGGAGTCGTCGGTGCCGGTGATCACCGGCGTGCCCTCGGCAAGACCGGTCTCCGCGGCGGCCTTGGCGGTGACAGTCCCGGCGATGTCCGCCGCTTCCTTCACCGTGGCCAGCTGGTCGGGGCGGCAGATGGGCTCGCAGTACTTGGGCACCGGCTGCCAAGTCTTGGGATCATACAGGGGGTTGAAGCTGGCGAGACCCAAGAAGCGGTCCACTACATACTCCCCGGTGAGCTTGGCGGTGATATAGCTGGAGCCGGTGAGGAACTTGTGGGCCTTGGCGTAGACCTCCGGCTCCTTATTTTTGATCCATAAAATTTTGGGCATCACATCGCTGGAGCAGAGAGGCCGGCCATACCAAGCCAAGATCTGCTCCTCGCCGTACATCTCCGTGAGCTGGGCCATCTCGTCGGTGGCCCGGGCGTCGATGCCGTAGAGGATGGCCTTGCGCAGAGGGTTGCAGTCCTTGTCCACAGGCAGGCAGTCCGCCCCCAGGGCGCTGGCGCCCACAGCCTTGATGTCCTTGGGGTCCACCCCGGACTTCTCAATGAGGGCCTTGCTGATGGTGCAAAAATCCCCCCACCAGTCCTTCTCCGCGTCGTGCTCATAGTGATTGGGCTTGGGGTTGGTCATGGCGTGGGTGGTGGCGTGGAGGGCGACGACCTTGCCGCTCTCGTCCATCAGCACGCCCTTGCTGGAGTTGGTACCGGTGTCGATACCCATAAAGTAAGCGTTTCCCATGGTGTCTCTCCTCTTTTTGTCATCGTTCCATCTGCGCGGCTCTCAAACGCCCTGACGGGGAGTCCAAGAGCTCTATTACAGCAGAAATTTCTCCACAATTTCAACCACCGCGTCGTGGTCATTGTCCCGCTGGGTCACATAGTCAGCGGCGGCTTTCACCTCCGGCAGGGCGTTGGCCACGGCCACACCGATACCGGCGTTCTGGATCATCTCAATGTCGTTGTTGTAATCCCCGGCGGCGATGATCCGCTCCCGGGGGACTCCCAGCCGCTCCGAGAGGCGCTTTAGCCCGCCCCACTTGCTGATTCCCAGGGCCATGAGGTCCACACATTGGTCCTCGGCGGGGGTGCAGTTCATGGGCAGGCGAAGGGCCTCTACCGCCGCGCACACAGGGCCAAGGTCCTCGGTGGCCATAAACCCCTCCACCTGCTCCCAAGGGGTCTCCTCCAGCTTGGTGTAGAGCACCGGGGCGATGCCCAAGTGCTCCACGTACTCGGTAAGCCCCTCACTCCAGCGGTTGACGACCCAGCGCTCCCCGCTGACCACATGGAGCTGGTAGCCGTGGGCGAGACAGTGCTCGATCAGCACCTTGGAGGCTGCGGGGTCGATGCACTGGTTAAAGAGAACTTTCCGGTCCGCGGCGCGCAGCAGCTTGCCGCCGTTGTTGAGCAGCAGGTAGTCGGCATAGGTGCTCTCCCCCCAGAAGGGGTACATGTCGATGTCCCGCCGGCCGGTGGCAAAGCAGATGGTGTGCCCGGCGGCCCGGGCGGCGGTAAGGGCCTGTCGGGTCCGCTGGCTCAGGTGCCGCGTCCGGTCACAGGCGGTATAGTCCAAATCCAAGGCCAAAAGATAGGGCAGCATGGCGCCTCCTTTCGGGCGCTTACAGCGCCGCTCTGACTTTGTACACGACCTCCATAAACGCCTTCACCCGGTCCGCCTTCACCCGGACGTTCTGAAGCTTCTCATTCTCCAGTTTGCCGTCCTCCTTAAAGGTGGTGCCCACCACGGCGGCGTCACTGACGGAGAGCTTATGCGCAATGGTGTCCGGCCGGCAGCCGGTGTTGCAGAGCACCACCACCTCCGGGTTCTTCTTCTTCACCGCGGCCATCAGTTCCTCATCCACGTCCTGACCGGCGGCGCTGGCGCTGATGCACAGGCCATCCGGATGGGCCTTGAAGATGGTGGAGCTGGCAATGTCCGCCAGCGGCCGGGTGTCCAGATTCCGGTCGGACTCGGGGTTGATGAAGTAGAGCATTTTAAGCTCGTCGAGGTGCAGGGCGGCCTTCCGGCGGAGGAGGGCGGAGAAGTCGTTGTCATAGAGTCCGCCGTCCCCTACATAGACGCCGCAGAAGGTACCCCGGACGAACTTGGCATCCACCGCCGCCGCCAGCTCCAGCGTGGCTGCGCCGTCGGAGATACAGTCCACGCCGTAGGGCACGGCGAGTTCGCTTTTCAGCTCCCCGATCACACGGGCCATGGCGGCGGGGGTGACGAAGCTCATGTGCCGCTGATAGGGCAGACTGAACTCATTGGAGAAGAGAACGCCGTCCACACCGCCCTCCTGCAGCGCCCGCAGGTCCTCCCGGGCGTGGGCCGCCACGGTCTCCATACAGTCACCGTAGCGGTAGCGCGGATCACCGGGCAGGGGGTCTAAGTGGAGCATGGCGATAATGGGCTTTTTGACCTTAAACATTTCTTCGGTCCAGAGCATTGCAGTAAAACTCCTTTCTTTCAATGAGGAATGAGGAATTAGGAGTTAGGAATTATTTGAGACAGGAGCTGAGCAGCCGCCCTTGGCGGCGATTTAGTTTTTGTGCAGAGCACAGAAGTGCCTATCTGTCATAGGAGCACCAGAACTCTTGCGCCGTAAGCACAATAAAATCGTCCGGCTCCGCTGGACACCTTCATTCCTAACTCCTAATTCCTCATTCAAACCGCGCCGCTGCCGCAGCGATCTGTGTCGCTGCGGCAGCCGGAGGTGGGAGAGGATCAATAGTCGAACTGGCGGTAGTAGCGGCGGATGGACAGGGGGTGGCGGAGGAAGAGCTCCATGTAGGCGTCCACCCGGTTGTTGACGCCGTGCATCACCAGATGGGAGATGGAGCCACGGTTTTCCTCGCTGATGCCCTTCAGCTCCAGTTCCTTGGTGTCGATGACGGTGTAGTTGGCGCAGACCTTGGGCAGGAACCTGGCCACGCGCTCGGCCAAGGGGCGCTGCTCGTCCTCGCCCATGAACAGCGTCACCGGGGTGTCTGCCACGATGATCTCCTGCATGCCGTGGAAGAACTCCTGGCAGCTGATGGACTTGGTGCGAATCCACATCTGCTCCTCCCAGTAGCACATGGCATAGGAGTAGGTGGCGCCGTACTGGTTGCCGGAGCCGATGAAGTAGTGGGGCAGATCGGGATGATCGGCTAAGAAAGCCACCTTGTTTTTGGCATACTCATAGGCCCAGGCGTCAGCCTCCTTCTCCACATCCACCAGCACCTGCGCCAAATGGGCCTCCATCTCCTTGTTGTACGCCTCGTACTGGGGAAACTCCCCGTTCTTGTACATCAGGTAGTTGGCCACCATGTAGAACTTCAGCTGCTCATTCTTGGGATACATGATCAGGTAGTCCTGCTTGTCGGGGGCGGTGAGGGTGGTACCCGGCGTGTCGATAAAAGCAAAGACCTTGGCGCCGATCTCATGGACCCGGTCCACCAGCTGCACCATCTCCTTGGTGTTGCCGGAGACAGAGGAGTAGATTACCACGCTCTTGTCGGTGAAGCGCTTGTTGCCGGTGGTGAGGAACTCTGCGGCGTTCTCCACGAACACGGGCAGCTTGGACCTGCCCCGCATGTAGACCTCTACCTGCATGCTGGAGGCGTAGGTGCCGCCGATGCCGATGAAGTAGATGCCGTCAAAGCCGTTGTCCCAGATCTGGTCGATAACCTTCTCAATCTGGGGACGCAGAGCCAGAGCGCCGTTGACGCTGTCAATAGCCTCTTTCTCGTTGAAGTCCTTCAGGAAGGGGCCCTCCGTTTCCTTCCACGCCTTTGCCTCAAAGCTCATAACAAAACACTCCTTTTTGAAAATTTTGGGAATGGTACGCTCTTTTATCAGCTTAAAAAATTTTCCCTGCTCCTGCAGGGGGGGCACACTGTGCGCTCCTGCGGAAATCCTCTGTTCTGCTCAGTAAATGGGCGTTGTCGCCATGTCCAGACCGCAGAAGAACTGAAAGGCCAGTTGCACCGCCTTGTCCCAGTAGGGCCACTCGTGGTCGCCGGGGCCCTCGATATAGGTGTGGCCGTAACCCGCCGCCTCCGCCGCCTGACGGAAGGTCTGATTGGCCCCGTAGAGGAAGTCCTCGGTGCCGCAGAGCTGGATCAGCCGGGGACGGTCCAAGTTCCCTGCCTGCCCCCGTACCAGCGCGATCACGTCGTCCTCCTCTCCGCAGACACCGCTGGGATGGAGGGCGCGAACCTCCTCCGGAAGGAAGTCCGGCCACTCCCCACGAAGGATCATCCGGAGAAATCCGGGGTAATCCAGTACACCGGAGAGAGCCGCCGCGCCGCCGAAGCGTTCCGGGCAGCGGAGAGCCGCCTTCACGGCTCCGTAGCCCCCCATGCTGTCTCCGGCGACAAAGGTGTTCTCCCGGCTCTGGTTCAGGCGGAACCAAGTGCCGCAGATGGCGGGCAGCTCCTCTGAGACATAGGTAAAGTATTTTGCCCCCTCGGGCTTGTCACAATAGAAGCTGCGCTGGACCTCGGGCATAATGATGATAAAGTTGTACTTCTTGGCGTAATACTCGATCTTGGAGAACCGCGTCCACTCCACACAGCTTCCGGAGAGACCGTGGAGCAGATAGAGCACCCGCGGCGTGCCGGAGATCACCGGGGTCACGTCGTTGGAATTCTCGGGAAAGATCACTTGGACGCCGGTGGTCATCTTCAGACTGTCGGAGTAAAAATCGCCGCGAAACAGACCCATAAAAATCCTCCCTTTTTCCGCCGGACCGCTACTTCTTAAAGTGGACGCTGAAATTGCACTTGTCCCCCCGGGCATAGTTCCGGTTGAACTCCACCACACGGCCCTGGTCATCGTAGGTGGTGGCCTCAAAGAGCATTACCGGCGTCTCCGGCTCAATCTCCAGCATCCGCGCGTCACTGAGGTCCAGCTGTACCAGATCCAGCGTCTGTCTGGCCCGCTCCAAGCGGATGTTGTAGAAGTCATAGACCTCATACACGGAGAAGATGGACAGGTCAATTCCCTCGATCTTGGGCACCAAGTACCGGGGGATGTAGATCTCCTCCAAGGAGATGGGCTCGCTGTTGGCATAGCACAGGCGCTTGATGTAGTAGATGTCGTCCTCCGGCTGGATGCCGAACATCAGGCTGTAGTTCTCCCCCGCCGGACGCATGGCGCGGCTGACCACCTTGATGGATGGCTTGAGCCGCTTGTCCAGCATGGTCTGCGTAAATCCCTGAAGCTCGTCTAAGTCCCGCTCCATCTTCCGGCAGAGGACGTAACCCCCCTTCCCCGGCACCCGCCGGAGGAGGCCCTCCTGCACTAAAATATCAATGGCGTTGCGCACGGTCTGACGGGTGATGCCGTAGCTCTCCGCCAGCTCGCACTCCGAGGGGAGGGCCGTGAGAGGCGGGTACTCCCCCTCTTCGATCTTGCTGCGCACCAGCTCCCGCATCTGCAGGTACAGCGGCGCCTGATAGCTCATACCGGCCATGGCTTTCCCCCTTTTTTTGTGCAAATTAGGGATGAGGAATTTTCCCCTTCTCAAGCTGTTGGGAATGGTGTGATAAACTGTCCGGGGAGCGGGGGCTTACCAAGCGCCGAAGTATTTCAGTGTCTCGGTGGCATTGGCGGCGCCCTTCTCCATGGCCTGATCAATGGTGAGGCCATCGGTGATGCCCAGCAGGAAGCCGGCGATGTAGCTGTCGCCAGCGCCCATGGTGTCCACCACCTTGTCGCAGGGGACAATGCCGAACTTGTGGAATTCCTTGCCGTCATAGCAGAGGCTGCCGTGCTCGCCTAACATGGCGATAACCAGCTTGGGACCGCGGCTGTGGTAGCCCTTCATCTGGTCCCGCAGGGCCACCGTGTCCCCCGCCTCGCTGGAGAAGAACAGGTAGTCGCTGTGGGGCATGGCCACTTGGCTGGCCTCGTCCTCGGGACGGTCGGCGCAGTCGAAGGCGGTCTTGATCCCCCGCCGCTGGAGCTCGGGGAACTGGCCCTCCACCTTGCCCCACAGGTCGCAGACCACCACGTCGTGGGTACAGATGAAGTCCATATCCGCCTCGGTGAGGCGGTAGTCCGCCAGTACGCCCTCGTCATAGTCGCCAAAGACGCGCTCGCCGTCTAAGAGCTCCACTTGGGAGACAGCGGTCTTGCCGCTCTCGGTGTGAAGGTGGGAGATGTCCACGCCCTTGGCGGCGATGGCCTTGCGCATGATCGTGCCGAACTCGTCGTCGCCCACGGGGCCGGTATAGGAGGACTGGCCCCCCAGACGGACGGTATAGACGGCCATGTTCACCGGCCCGCCGCCGGGGTAGGCCTTGCCGTCCTCTATGTTGCTGTAAAAGTCGATGCAGTTGCTGCCCACTGCTGCAAGTTTCATCGTGAATAGCTCCTTTCACCGGGACGCGGTCCCCGCCGCCGCCCCGCTATTTTGGCCGGTGCCGCTGCCGCGCAGTCCTATTGGCTGTACCGGCGCAGCACCGTGGAGAAGCGGACCTTGTCCGCCCGGACCACCGATTTGCAGTATTCCACCAAGCGGTCCTCTGCGTCCCGGGTGGTGCCGCTGAGATAGAAGAGGTAGTCCCCCTCCGCCACATCCAAATACTTGGCCTCGTCCTCGGTGGCGTAGGTGATGCCCACGGACTCCTGCCCGTGGTCGGGATAGACGCCGTAGTACCCCAGCACCCGATAGAGCGACTCATCGGTAAAGTCGTACTCCTCGATGCCGCGGCAGAATTCATAGTTGATGTAGCTGCACTCCACCATGTAGGGAGCCCCGTCCATAATCCGCAGCCGCCGGAGATAGAACACCTTGTGACCCAAGGGTATCTCCATCTTCTTGGAGAGGTATTTGTTGCACTCGATCACCTGCACATCCAGCACCACATTTCTGAGCAGATGCCCCGCCCCCCGTACCGACTCGGTGGTGGACTTGGCATCTTGGAGGTGCCGCTCCAGCCTCGGCGGGGCCACATAGGTCCCAGAGCCCTTCAGACTGTAGAGCTTTCCCTCGGCGGTAAGGCGCTTGATGGCGCTGCGCAGCGTGGTCCGGTTCAGGTTCCACATCTCGCACATCTCCCGCTCCGCGGGCAGTTTATCCTGCGGTGACAGCTTATGCCGCCGGATATAGCACTCAATCTTTTCCACCGCCTCATCCCGCGGCCGAATCTGCTTCTGCTGCTCCATACGCCTCACCCCCTTGGTGGAATTATGAATTGTGGTGCCGCCTCTGGCGACGGATTTGAACTTTTGGAATGGGAAGTATAGGGAAGGGACGGGGTGCCTGTGTTTCAGGGGAGAAGGCAGGCTCCTCCTTCTGCCGGCAAGATCCAAATCATCCGGCTTTGTTGGATACATCCATTCATTCCTGATTCCTCATTCCAATGCGATAAAAAGTGGGCGGGGCTGCTGGCTGCGTTGGCGCGGCCAGCAGCCCCGGTCGGTTTAGCGATCCTGCTGTGTGGGAGGGAATCAGCCGTTGGCCTGCTTGTTCTTCCGATCCCAGAAGTAGAAGGCGGGCAGGCCGGTGCCTAAGGCCAGCAGGGCGCAGACAAGGCCGGCGATGGGGGCGTAGATGAACTGCCCCCAGATCAGGGTGGCCGTCATGAACATGGCGATGCAGGGCATGACCAAGCCGCCGGGAATGTGGTAGGTGGGCTTATAGTGGGCCTTTTTGCGCAGAACGAAGATGGTGCCGAAGGTGAGGAAGTTCTTCACCAGAGCCACCAAGGTGAAGTAGCCCAGCAGATCCGCCAGACTGGTGGCGAAGATCAGCACGATGGCCACGGCGCACTGCACCACGATGGAGAACGCCGGGGTTTGGTACTTGGGATGGACCTGACCGAAGGCCTTGAAGAACAGATTGTCCTTGGCCATGGCGTACTCGATACGGGGCTGGTACATAATGCAGCTGGAGAGGGAGCCGATAACCACGATGATGGCCATGATAGCCACCACGGTCTGGGCGGCGCCGCCGATGACGGGGATCTTGGAGGCCATCAGGGCGATGGGCGCGTCGGAGGCGGCCAGCTCGTCGATGGTCAGAAGGCCGGAGGCCACGATGGTCAGACCTGCGTAGAGAGCCAGCACCACAACAGCGGTGAGGACCAGACCGCGGGGCATGTTCTTCTCGGGCTCCTTGATTTCGCCGGACATGTAGCAGGCGGCGGCCATGCCGTCATAGGACCAAGTGGTGGCGGAGACGCCGGCCACCAGAGCCGCGAAGCCGCCCACGCTGGCGCCGGCCAGAGGCGTGGAGGACATAAAGATCTCACCGTTGATGAAGAACAGACCCACGCCGATGATCAGCACGAAGGGCAGGATCTTAAAGGCGGTGATGATGGTCTGGAAGGCGCCGCCGCCCTCCACAGAGCGCAGGTGCATGAACATGAAGAAGATGACAGCCGCCACGGCGATGCACCGAAGCACGAAGGGGCTGGCATGCAGGAAGACGCCTAAGTAGTTGGCCACGGCCAGCGCCATGATGGAGATGGACGGAGGGTCAGTGGCCCAGAAGCTGATCCAGCCGCAGAGGAAGGCCAGGGGGCGGGAACCGGCTTCACGGAAATAGACGTACTGTCCGCCGTCCTCGGGGAAGGCGGAGGCCAGCTCTGCATAGCAGAAGTTGGCGGGGATCTGAAGCAGACCGCCGATGACGAAGGCCAGCACCAGAAACAGGCAGCTGCCGGCGGCATTGGCCACCTCGGACAACGAGGAGAAGATACCGGAACCCACGGTGGTGCCCACGCCCAAGGCGATGACCGCGCCGAGTCCCAGTTTGCGCCCTAACTCTTGGTTAGTCGCAGGGGTTTTCTCGTTAGACATAGCTTTGCTCCTTTCACATTTGCGGCAGACCGGCTGTGCAGGCCGCTCTGTCCTCTCTCTTTGACACACACAGTGCCGCTTTGCTGGGAAATACCTCTGTGCTTCCCCTGCCGTTACCGACAGGACTATTATCCCGGCGAAAGGCCGCCGTTATAATACTGCTTTGAGTGAGGAGTGAGGAATTAGGGATGGAGGTGCTGCCGCAGGCGGCAGATTTGGAATTGGTCCGCTGTGCGGCCTCCAAACTCTCCGCTCTCAAAAATTCCTCATTCCGAATTGCCCCTACTCCCCCTCCACAATCACCAAGATGTTGCGGGAGGCGGGGCCATCGTATTCGCAGAAGTATACGTCCTGCGCGCCGCCCCGGTTGATTTTGCCGTCCTGGATCAAAAAGTGGCAGTGGCTGCCGGTCACCAGAGCCTTCAGATGCCCAGTGGGATTGCCGGCGGTGGAGCCGTAGTCCCGGAGCATCCGGGCGTGGCTGTAGGGCCGGTCCTCCGGGGCGAAGAGACTCAGGGCCACGGCAATGTCGCTCTCCAGACACTCCAGAGCCTCATTCACCGTGACGCCGGTGGTGGTGTGCTTGGTCAGCACTGTCACCATGCCGTTTTTCACGCCGCTCTCCGCCACAATGGCCTCCACCTGCGGTGTGATCACATCAAACTCGTTATAGACCTTAGTCAGAATGTGGATGGTCTTGACATACTGCATCTTGTTCGCCCTCCCCTCAGTCCAGCCCGCCGAGGAACTCCACGGCGTTAAGCCCCTTCACCAGCTCCAGCGTGCTGTCCCGGAGGCCGATTTTTGTGATGGCATCAGCCATGCGGATCTGCTCGAACCGGGGATTGTTGGACCCGAACATCACTTGGTGCCGGAGGCTCCGGTCGATCCAAGTCACGGGGATGTCCTTGGTAAAGGTCTGGGTGTAGAACTCATAGGCGTTGTCGAAGTACAGCGCGCCGGTGTCGGCGTAGACATTGGGATACTTCACCATCAGCATAGCCGCTTCCCGCACCCAAGGCCAAGCAAAGTGGCCCAAACAGATACGGAGCCTGGGATGCTTTTCGGCCACCTCCTCAAAGGCGGTGGGCTGACAGTATCGGGTAAAGGTATCCGGCTCCCAGGAGAGGCCGGCATGGAACAGGATGGGCTTGTCATACCGCTCGCAGACCTGATAGATGGCCTCCAGCCGCTCCTCGCCGGGCATAAAGTGCTGCCGCCCGGGATGGAGCTTCAGGCCCTTCAGCTTCAGCCGCGTAAAGGCCTCCTCCAGCCGATCCGGCGCCTCCGGATCAAAGGGGTCCGCACTGGCAAAGCCAATAAACCGATCCGGCGCCAGATTCACCAGCGTGCGGATCTCCTCGTTGCTCACCAACGCACAGCCCACGGTGGAGGTGTAGTCCTCCGGCAGCAAACACAGCTTATCAAGACCGGCGCAGCGCATCTGATTAAAGATGTGCTCCAGCGGCGCGGTCCCATTCTTATGAATGTCCAGCTCCTGATGCCGCAGCTCCTCCCGATTCTCGTCGGCATTGATGGGCTCGTAGAAGGCAGGATGAACATGAATGTCGATGAACATAGTTCCCCTCACTTTTTCAAACTTAGGAATTAGGAATCAGGCGTGGAGGTGCCCGCCTGCGGTGGCAGATTTGGAATTGAGCCGCTGCGCGGCCTCCAGACGCTCTGTTTTTCCCTCTTTATTCTCCACTCTCAAAAATTCCTGATTCCTCATTACTGAAAGTCTACCGCCGCCATCATCGCGCGGGTGTTGTCGATGGCGCGCTTGGCGTAAAACCGGGGCTCATTGATGTAGCCGGTGACCAGCTCCAAGGTGGCGGTGCGGCTGTAGCCGATGCGCTTGAGCTCGTACATCATCTCTTGGAGGGGCATGGCGCCCTCGCCGGGGATGATGTGGCTGTCGGTGCCCTGCTCGCCGTCGATGATGTGCATATGGTCCATCTTGTCGCCCATCTTGTCGAAGTAGGCCATGATGCTCTCGTGCTGGACGAAGGGGGGCACCACGTCGCACATGCCCACCACGTAGGGGTTGTCAACCCGGCGGAACAGCTCCACCAAGTCGTTGGCCCTGGTGAAGAAGTTGGACTCGTAGGGAGTCAGCGCCTCCACCGTCAGCTTCACGCCCACCTTGGCCGCGTGGTCGCCCAGCTCCCGGATGGTCTTTTCAAGCCGGGTCCACAGCTCCTCATAGGTGGCCAGATATCCGCCGTTGGCGGGGCTGGTGAGAACGAACTCCGCCCCCATCTCCTTGGCCATGTCCAGCGACAGCTTTAAGTAGTTCACCGCATCCTCTCTCTGGGACTCGGAACCGATCATGTAGTTGTAGGGATAGCCGTTGTGCTCCGGGGTATAGCCGATAACGGGCATCTCATACTTGTCGATGAGGCGCTTGACCTCGTTGATATCCCCGGCCTTCAGATCCGGGGCATAGGCGTGGGGACGTCCCCCCCACAGCTCAATGTAGTCATAGCCGTACTCCTTGGCGTCAGCGAAGCAGTGCTCCAAGGGGTTGCGCTGATAGCCGGAGGTAAACATACCAAGCTTCATGGATCATCTCTCCTTTTCAAAAATTCTCCTTCAAAAACCGGTCCCAAGGACCAGCCATTACTTCTCCTCGATCACCCAAGGCTCAAAGACCTGTACCACCTGCGCGGCCACCTCGGCGCCCTTCTCCATGGAGGCCTTGACGCTAAGCCCGTTCAGCACGCCGTAGAGGAAGCCGGAGATAAAGCTGTCGCCGGCGCCCACGGTGTTGACCACGCGCTCCGCCGGGCAGATGCCGCAGGTGATGAACTCCTTCCCGTCATAGGCAAGGCTCCCTTTGTCGCCGAAGGTAGCCACGGCCACCTTCATCCCCCGGTCCACCTTGTCCTTGAGGAAGCTCTCAATAAAGGCGTCCCGCTCCTTGTGGTAGGAGTAGAACCCGTAGTCCACAAAGGGCAGGGTGCTCTCCACCAAGGGGTGGTCCAGACGGTCGGCGTAGTCGAAGCTCACCAGCACGCCGGGGTTTTTCTCCTTGATCTTGGGCAGCGTGTTCTCCGCCATACCCCAGAGGGCGGTGTGGACCAGCGCATGGCTGGCGGCAAAGGCGATGTCCTCCTCGTCAAAGACGATGTGCTCCATAACGCCCTCGATGTAGTCCCCGTGGACGCGGTCATTGCCGTTCATGGACATATAGGTGATGGCCGTGGGGCCGTCGCCCACCTTCAGATGGCTGATGTCCATGCCTTCATCCTTCAGACTGCGGACCATCCACTCCCCGGCCTCGTCGCTGCCGGTGGTGCTGATGATGGCTGTGGAGACCCCCAGTTTCTGAAGATTTACCCCGGTGTCCACACAGTTCCCTGTGGGATAGCGCCGGTTGACCTCCTGTCCGTCAATGGTGACATAGAAGTCAATGCAGTTGTCGCCGATCATTGCTGCTCTCATATCGCTTTACTTACACTCCTCCGTCTGGTATAGACAAGTGGCGAGACTTTTCAAACCACATTTTGAAGTATACGGAATTTAGTGACCTTCCGTCAAGCTGAAAATCAGACGAAAAACCGGGGACTCTTTTAGCGAATTTTCCTACATTGGTACAGTTGAATAAATTATTACTATACCAATTCAGGGGCTGTTTTTTGTGCTCTCTGCCGAATAAATTGCCGAAACCCCTGCAAACAGTGTGGTCCTTCCACAAATATCTGATTTAATTTGTATGTTAGTTGATTAACAGCCAGACCAATTTCTGTCCGCCTTCACAAAAGAAAAATGGAGTCCTTTGGTATAGGGGGCAGGCAAAAAACCAGACCTGTTTCAACAGTTTAGATAAAAAAACAGACCAAAACTTAGCCGTTCAGCTGAAAAGCCCCTGTGACCCTTGCGGGAAAAAAGGGGGCGTGCTATAGTTGTAGCAATAGATTTCCGGCTCTGATGTGCAGCAGGACCGGTGGTCTGCCTCTGTGGTTCTCCTTCCCCGGAAATTTTCAGAAGCTGTCTACACAGCTTCCGCGGGGGCTCTTGCCCCCCATCAGCGCGGCGCCGCCACGGCGCCGCCGGATAAGGAGTGTAACATACCTATGTCAACTATTGCCGAGCTTGTACTGCAGTCTAACTGCATCTTTACAGCCGCTGGGGAGGCCCCCTTCGCCGGCTATGTGACCATTGCGGAGGGCAAAATCACCGCCGTAGGCAAGGGAGAGTGCCCCGCCGAGTACAAGGGTGACGCCACCAAGGTCTACGACTTGGGGGACCGCACCGTGTCCCCGGGCTTCTCTGATGTCCATTGCTTCTTCACCGGTTACTCCGTGGGCTTCGTGGGGGCGGACCTTGCCGCCGCCAAGAGTTGTACGGATCTGGTGGCCTTGGCCAAGGAGCAGGAGAAGCGGACCCGTGCCGGCCACCCCGTTCTGGGCCACGGCTGGAATGCGGAGGTCATCCACCCCGAGGGCACCGCCCTCTTGGACGAGGCCTTCGGCGATCGTCCGGTGGTCCTCTTTGCCGAGGGGCGGGAGACCTGCTGGATGAACCAAGCGGCCCAAAAGGCATACCAATTCACCCCGGAGACCTGCTGGCCGGAGAGCTACGTCCGCCTGCTGCCGGAGATCATCGGTGACCGCTCCTTCAGTGAGCCGGAGTTCCGCAAGTACATGCAGATGATGAACAGCCGCGGCGTCACCTCCGTCAAGGAGATGGGCTTTGACACCTTCTGCGGCTTTACCGACGTTTTGGCCGACTTGGAGAAGGCCGGCGAGCTGAGCCTCCGGGTCCACTTCATGAGCCAGCCTGTGGGCGAGCCTATGAATCTCAGCTACGGCAGAGCCATGCGGGAGAAGTTCCAAGGTGAGTTTGTCCGCTTCTCCGGCTACAACCAGATGACCGACGGTTCCATCAGCCAGCTCTGCGGCGACTTAAAGAAGCCCTACCTCTGTGCGGATACCACCTGTGCCCAAGATATCAACTGGCAGCTTTTGGGAGACGATGCCCGCGCCGCCGACGCCGAGGGCTTCCGCTTCTCCCTCCATGCCCAGGGCGACGCCGCCATCGGCAAGGTCCTTGACATCTACGAGACCTGTAAGCGGGACGAAAACGGCCGCATGGTAAACCGCCACAGCATCACGGACTTGGAGTTCAGCGACCCCGCCGACTTGGAGCGGATGGGCCGGATGGGCGTCATCGCCGAGGTGTACCCCCAGATCCAGTCCATTGCCGACCGGGCCGGCAAGCTCAGCATGATCGAGGAGAAGATCGGCATGGACCGGGGCCGGTACTACTGGAACCGCCGGAAGATGGCGGACAGCGGCGTGACCCTCTCCTGCGGCACGGACCTGCCCATGCTGATTGACGACATTCCCGAGTCTGTCTACTGCGCGGTAGGCGGCTACTTCCCTGAAGGCGGCGAGCCTTTCAACCCCCAGAACATGCTCACCGTGGAGGAGCTTCTCGCCGCTTGGACCCGCGGCGGCGCCTACAACTTGGGCTGTGAGGCGGACCTTGGCACCTTAGAGCCTGGCAAGAAGGCGGACATCGCGGTCCTCTCCGGCAATCTCTTCACCGTCCCCGTCCAGGACGCCCGCGCTTTGAAGGTAGACCTGACCCTCTTAGGGGGGAAGGAAGTTTACAGCGTACTCTGACCGCCCGCCAAACGAACCGGGCCCGGAGGGAGAATACGTCCATCCGGGCCCGATATTTTAGTTGGGAGTGAGGAGCTGCGGCGCCGCCTTGCGGCGGCGGATTTAGGGGATTTATATGTTTCATAGACGCAGAGAGTTTGAGCGCCATCCATAGCCATCAAATTTTAATCGTCCGGCGCAGGCCGGACACCTTCACTCCAAACTCATCCCAAACAGCCTCCTGACTTGGCTTTTCCGCCAAGCCATGCAAGAAAGGAGAACCCGCCATGTCCAACCTCACCATGCAGGATATTGCCGTTATGAGCGTATCCTTTGTACAGCATACCTTTCCCTTCTACCTGAACTCCATGGCCAAGTGCGGCCTGAAGAATATCGACATGTGGGGCGGCGCGCCCCACTACTGCCGTCTGGATTACGCCACCTCCGGCGCGGCGGCGGCTAAGATTCGGGAGCTTCGCTCCTGTATGGCTGATCAGGGGATGCAGGTGGTGATCTATACCCCTGAGACCTTGGGTTATCCGATGAGCTACTCCGCCCTCGATTCCGCCCTTCGGGACCGGACGGTGGACTATATGAAGTACGCCATGGAGGATGCCTTGGCCTTTGGGACCAATCGGGTGTTCCTCAACACCGGCTGCCATCCCCGGGATCTCCCCCGGGAGGAGGGCTGGAAGCGCACCGCCGACAGTTACCGCCGCCTCTGTGATGTGGCGGAGAAGTGGGGAATTCAGCTGGTTTTGGAGCAGCTTCAGCCCTATGAGAGCAATCTGGTGCTGAATTTGGCGGATATCAAGCGGATGCTCCGTGAGGTGGACTCCCCCGCCCTCTGCTGCTGTGTGGACCTGGTGGCCATGGAGGTGGCCGGGGACACGCTGGAGGACTTCTGTAAGGACCTGGGCGACAAGCTCCAGTGGGTCCACTACTCCGACAGCCACCACTTGATCCTGGGGGACGGGGACTACGGCCGGGAGAAGTTGGAGGGCTGGGTCCGCACCTTGGAGAAGTACCACTATCAGAATTGTATTGATTTGGAGATCAACGACTCCCTCTATTGGGAGGACCCCCATACCTCTGTCCAGCGGTCGGCGGAGTATTTGAGGGAATTTTTGCCGGAGCGGTAAGGGCGCGTCCCCCGTGGAGGCACTGCGGCGGGAAAAGGCGGCTGATGCGGCTCGGCATGGATTGAAGAAGTCTTTGCGCCCTCAGCTGCGGGGCGGCACTTTGTGTGAAAAAAGCGGCGTATCCGCACCTTTCCCATATCATGAATTTACCCCCGGAGGGCCCTATGACAAACACCAGCAGGAAAAAACCTACTATCTTGCAGAGCCTCAGGGACAGGGAGCTGATGACCACCATCTTCACCTTGGCTTGGCCCACTGTGACAGAGCAGGCCCTCCAGACCATCGTGCAGTATGCTGACACCGCCCAAGTGGGGCGGATCGGCTACAGCGCCTCGGCGGCGGTGGGCCTCAGCTCCACCACCCTTTGGCTGGTGCGCTCGCCTCTGTGGGCCTTGGCCATGGGGGTGCTGGCCTGCGTGTCCCAGGCCTTGGGGGCCAAGGACACCGGGCGGGTGAAGCGGGTGACCAGTCAGTCGGTGCTGCTGACCTTGATCTCCGGGACGCTTTTGACGGTGCTGACCTTGGCGGTGGCCCCCTTCCTCCCCGGCTGGCTGGGGGCGGAGGAGGCCATCCGCCCCGCCGCGGGGACCTATTTCGCCATTGTCTGCGCCCCTACGCTCTTTGTGGCCTCCAGCATCATCTTTGCGGCGGTGCTCCGGGCCACCGGGGACAGCAAGACCCCTATGCGGATCAATATTTTAATGAATGTGATCAACGTTCTCCTGAACTTCCTCCTCATCAACCGGCCTTGGACGCTGCGGATAGGGACCTTGGCCATCCCCGTCTGGGGGGCGGGCTGGGGGGTCACCGGTGCGGCCATCGCCACCGCCGCCGCCTATGTGGTGGGCGGTACGCTGATGTTTCTGGCGGCTCTGCAAAGCCCGGAGCTGGGTCTCCGGGGGGCAAAGCTCCAGGTGGATCCGCCGATTATGCGCCGGTGTCTCGCCATCAGCGGGCCGATTACGGCACAGCGGGTGTTCAATGAGCTGGGTCATGTGGTGTTTACCGGCCTTATTACGCACAATCTCTCCACTTTGGCCATTGCGACCCATACCATTGCTATGACGGCGGAGCAGGCGTTTTATGTGCCGGGGTTTGGGATGCAGGCGGCGGCGGCTACTCTGGCCGGTTACTCCATCGGCGCCAAGGATGAGGAGAAGCTGGGCCAGTACTCCGAGGCCATTATGGCCATCGCGGTGTTCCTGATGGGCACGATGAGCGTGTTCCTCTTCCTGTTCCCCCGGATGTTTATGGGGCTCTTTACCCCGGATCAGGAGGTGATCCTCCTCGGGGCGGATGTGCTGCGGATTGTAGCCGTTTCTGAGCCGTTTTTTGCCGTTTTGATCATTTTGGAGGGGGTTTTTAACGGCGTGGGGGACACCAAGGCGCCCTTCGTGATCAATATGTGCACCATGTGGGGCGTGCGGATCGTGTTTACCTACCTGTGTGTGGTGGTGTTTCAGCTGGGCCTCACGGCGGTTTGGTGGTGCATGGTGGCGGACAATATGGGCCGTTTTTTGGCCATGCTGATCCGCTATCGGGGCAGGAGCTGGAAGCGGGAGCTGTATATGGACCAAGAGCTGATAGGGTAGCTTTTAGGGGGCGCTGGAGACAAAATCGAGGGAAATGCGGAAAAAATAACGTGAAAATTTCAATGAAAAAGGCGGTTTTTCGAAAGAAAAACCGCCTTTTTGTGCCCTTGAATTGCATCGGTTTGTGCAACTCGCCGCCCGCCATAGGCCTCCGCAGGGGTCCAAAACAGGCCCCTTTCTCGGCGGGCGGCCCTCTTGGAAGATGGAAGCATCTGGAATTTCTGGGGCTGAGCTTGGCACTTGCAGCCGCGTTGTGACGCAGGTGTAAAAAATGGAAAATTATGGAATGCCCTGTTTGGATGTGCGGAGGGGAAAAGCGGGAGCGTGGTTATATTGATAGTAATCAATTTGTTTTCCCCTTGCGGAGGGGGCGCGGGGGGCTGGGGTCAACGGCGCCGGCGGCGGTCGTAGAGGCGGGCCAGGCCGCCCTCGCTGGTCTCCCGGAAGCGGCGGTTGAGGCTGAGGCCGGTCTCCTTCATGGCCTTACAGACCATATCGTAGCTGATGTTCCGGGAGCCGGTGAGAAAATAGCTGAGGTTGCAGGCATTCATGGCCCGCATGGCCGCCACGGCGTTGCGCTCGATGCAGGGGATCTGCACCAGACCGCAGACCGGGTCGCAGGTGAGGCCCAGGTGGTGTTCCATGGCCACCTCTGCCGCGTACTCCACTTGGTCCAAATTCTGGCCGTAGAGCTCTGCCAAGGCGGCGGCGGCCATGGAGCAGGCGGTGCCGATCTCCGCCTGACAGCCGCACTCCGCCCCGGAGATGGAGGCGTTGGTCTTGGTGAGGTTCCCGATGATCCCGGCGGCGGCAAGGCCCCGGCAGATCTGCTGGTCGGTGAAATTCCGTGTCACCTGCGCGTAGCGCAGCACCGCGGGGACCACGCCGCAGGCCCCGCAGGTGGGGGCGGTGACGATGGTGCCGTGGCCCGCGTTCTGCTCCGCTACTGCGTAGGCAAAGGCGGCGATCTGCTGGAACTCCCGCAGGGCGGGGATGTCCTCCTCTGGGGTCTGCTCGTAGAGGTACTTGGCCTTCCGCTGGACGTTGAGCCCGCCGGGGAGGGGGCCGGAGGCGGCGAGGCCCTCCTCGATGCTCCGCTTCATGGTCTGCCAGATCCGGAGGAGGAAGTCCCAGATCTCCGGACCCTCGCTGAGTTCCACATAGTCGCTGAGGGACTGGATATAGCGCCACTTGCAGAAGTCGGCGATTTCGGCGAAGGAGTGCTCAATATAGACGTCTTCCTCCTCCGCCGGGGGCTGGCCGGGGACGAAGAAGGTGGCGGGGACGTTCTGGCGCGATAGCATGCTCAGAATGCGGGGCAGGCCCTCGTCCGGGCCGTAGAGACCCCGGGAGCGGTCGGCGAAGGGGAGGTCCTCTTGGCGGAAGTAGGCGCTCTGGAGGCGGTCCGCGTCAAAGTCGAAGGTCAGGAGGACGGCGATCTGCCGGCCCTCCGGCCATCGGATGCCATCGCCGGCGGGGAGTGTGGTTTGCATGGGCAAACCCCCTTTCGTTGAGTGTGGAATTAGGAGCTGCGGCGTCCCGCGCGGCGGGACAATCCAAATGTGCTAAATATGCGGCGAAAATCGGCGGCAAAACGGTTATAACTGATCGCTGCGCATGTATTCCGCTATGATGCTGTTGGTCTCCTGGAAGCGGGGGGTGGCGCGCTCTGCGAGGGCCTCGGCTTCCTGCTGGACGCTGTCTAAAACCTCGTCCAAGTCGAAGGTCAGGGGGCGGCGGTGCTCCATCAGGAGCTTGCCGGCGGCGATGACCGTGTCCACCTCATGGCCCCGGCGGTGTGGCCCACATTCAGGTTGAAGCGCAGCTGCCGGGCCTGCTCCCTCAAGAGGTCCGCCGCGGCGCTGAGGGCGGGACGGCTGAGGCCTTGGGAGAGGGCTTGAACCTCCTCACCCGCCGGCTCGGCGGCGCAGCCGGAGGCCAAAAGCAGGGCTTGGGCCACCCGCTGCCAAGTCTGTTCCAAAATAGTCTGCAGGTCCTCCCGGGAGCACCGGGCGGTCTCTAAAGCGGTGAAGAAAGCGGCAAGGCCAAGGTGGTCCCGGCCGGCCAACAGGCGGCACAGCTCCCCGGTCCGGGGGTCCTCCGCCGCAACCGCCTCTGCGTCACCGCCTACGCGCCACTGGGCGCAGCGGGAGCGTAGGGTGGGCAGCAGCACCCCGGCGCTCTTGGCGCAGAAGAGGAAGGCCGCGTGCTCCGGCCCCTCCTCCACCACTTTTAGGAGCACATTCTGGGCGCCTTGATCCAAGAGAGCGCAGTCGGGAAAGATAAAGATCTTCCGCCGCCCCTCGTTGGGCAGGATATAGGCGTCGGCGCGGAGGGTGCGGAGAACCTCCACAGAGATCATCTTGTGCTCAGAATCCGCTGCCGTCACCACGTCCGGGTGGATGCCGGCAAGAACCTTGCGGCAGTGTCCGCAGTGTCCGCAGGGGGCTTGGGCGTGGTTTTCGCACTCCATAGCCGCCGCCGCGGCTTGGGCCGCCGCCGTCAGATTGCCGCCGCCGGTGAGGATCAGGGCGCTGCCCCCGGCGTCCCGCCGCAGGGCCTCCAGCAGCTCTGTGGGTAGGTTTGTCTCCATGCTCCGCCCTCTCTGTCCGCAGATTCCGCCATCGGGCGGGTCTTGGCTGCAAAAGAACCAAAATTATTTTTATTGTACCACAGTTTGCCCCGGAATTGCAACCAATACCGGGGAAGAATTTTTCAATCGGCAGATGCCTGCTTTTCTCCCCCGCAGACAAGGAAAAAAATGCAAAAATTCTTCTCTTCTTAGCTTGCGCTATCAGGAAAAATCCGCTATAATAAAAACCTAATGTACCATCAGATGATAAGGAGCGAGGTGCCTGTCGGCGGTTCGAATGGGCGCTGGACTTCGTGCTCAGACGTGGCGGGCGTCAGCCCGCCTGTGTTCTGCGGCCTCGCCAGCCCCCATTTTTGCTCACCGACAGGTCCGCTTTTCGGGAGCGAAAACGGAGGCTGACCGGGGCGGACGAGACAGTCGGGCCGCCGCCCGGCAGCGAGGACAGCGCACCCCTTGCGGGGACAACGCCGACGGCGTTTGTTTTCACCCCGAAATGCCACATTGCCCCCTATCATCTGATGGGATGCTTCGCGGAAAGACGATACGATTCAAATACTTTACAGGAGGAAGACAGCGTGAGCAAAAAGTACGTGTATCTGTTCAGTGAGGGCAACGCCAACATGCGTGAACTCTTGGGCGGCAAGGGTGCCAATCTGGCGGAGATGACCAATATCGGCCTGCCCGTGCCCCAGGGCTTCACCATCACCACCGAGGCCTGCACCCAGTACTACGAGGACGGCCAGAAGATCAATGATGACATTCAGGCGGAGATCATGACCTATGTCACCAAGATGGAGGAGATCACCGGCAAGAAGTTTGGCGACAAGGAGAACCCCCTGCTGGTCAGCGTCCGCTCCGGTGCCCGGGCCTCCATGCCCGGCATGATGGACACCATTTTGAACCTCGGCCTCAATGAGGACGTGGTGGAGGTCATGGCCCGGAAGTCCGGCAACCCCCGCTGGGCTTGGGACTGCTATCGCCGCTTCATCCAGATGTACTCAGACGTGGTCATGGAGGTGGGCAAGAAATACTTTGAGCAGCTCATCGACCAGATGAAGGAGAAGAAGGGCGTCACACAGGATGTGGAGCTCACCGCTGACGATCTCAAGGAGCTGGCGGGTCAGTTCAAGGCGGAGTACAAGGCCAAGATCGGCCAGGACTTCCCCACCGATCCCAAGGAGCAGCTGATGGGCGCCATCAAGGCCGTATTCCGCTCTTGGGACAACCCCCGTGCCAACGTGTATCGCCGTGACAACGACATCCCTTACTCCTGGGGTACCGCCGTCAACGTGCAGTCCATGGCCTTCGGCAACATGGGCGACGACTGCGGTACCGGTGTGGCCTTCACCCGTAACCCCGCCACCGGCGAGAAGAAGCTCTTCGGCGAGTTTTTGACCAACGCCCAGGGCGAGGACGTGGTGGCCGGCGTCCGGACCCCCATGCCCATCAGCGAGATGGCCGACAAGTTCCCTGAGGCGTTCGCCCAGTTTGAGGGCGTCTGCAAGACCTTGGAGGATCACTACCGCGACATGCAGGACATGGAGTTCACCGTGGAGGCCGGCAAGCTCTACATGCTCCAGACCCGCAACGGCAAGCGCACCCCCGCCGCCGCGCTGAAGATCGCCTGCGACCTGGTGGACGAGGGCATGATCGACGAGAAGCAGGCTGTGGCCATGATCGAGCCCCGCTCTTTAGATACCCTGCTCCATCCCCAGTTTGACGCTACCGCCATCAAGCAGGCCCAGCTCATCGGCTCCGCTCTGGGCGCCTCCCCCGGTGCCGCCAGCGGCAAGATCGTCTTCTCTGCCGAGGACGCCAAGGAGTGGGCCGAGCGCGGTGAGAAGGTGGTTCTGGTCCGTTTGGAGACCTCTCCAGAGGATATCGAGGGCATGAAGGCCGCTCAGGGCATTCTCACCGTCCGCGGCGGTATGACCTCCCACGCCGCCGTTGTGGCCCGCGGCATGGGCAAGTGCTGCGTCTCCGGCTGCGGCGACATCAAGATGGACGAGGAGGCCAAGAAGTTCGACCTCGCCGGCAAGACCTACAAGGAGGGCGACTGGATCTCCTTGGACGGCTCCACCGGCAAGATTTACGACGGCGCCGTCCCCACCACCGATGCTGTCATCGGCGGCGAGTTCGGCCGCGTCATGGGCTGGGCGGACAAGTACCGCCGTCTCCAGGTCCGCACCAATGCCGACACGCCCCACGATGCCGCCCAAGCCCGGAAGTTCGGCGCTCAGGGCATCGGCCTCTGCCGCACCGAGCATATGTTCTTCGATGAGGACCGCATCCCTGCCATCCGCGAGATGATCTGCGCGGACACCTTGGAGCAGCGTGAGAAGGCCCTGAGCAAGCTGGAGCCCATGCAGCAGTCCGACTTCGAGGGCATCTATGAGGCTATGGAGGGCTGTCCCGTCACCATCCGCTTCTTGGATCCCCCTCTCCATGAGTTTGTCCCCACTGAGGAGGCCGACATCGAGAAGCTGGCCAAGGATATGGGCAAGAGCGTGCAGGACATCAAGAACATCATCGCCTCCCTCCACGAGTTCAACCCCATGATGGGCCACCGCGGCTGCCGTCTGGCTGTCACCTACCCGGAGATTGCCGCCATGCAGACCAAGGCTGTCATCAAGGCCGCTTTGAATGTGCAGAAGCGCCACGCCGACTGGACTATCGTCCCCGAGATCATGATCCCGCTGGTGGGCGAGGTGAAAGAGCTGAAGTACGTCAAGAGCGTGGTGGTGGAGACCGCCGACAAGATCATCGCCGAGGCCGGCTCCTCCATGAAGTATAAGGTGGGCACCATGATCGAGATTCCCCGTGCCGCCCTCACCGCTGATCAGATTGCCAAGGAGGCGGACTTCTTCTCCTTCGGCACCAACGATCTGACTCAGATGACCTTCGGCTTTAGCCGCGATGACGCAGGCAAGTTCTTGGGTGCCTACTATGACCGGAAGATCTATGAGAGTGATCCCTTCGCCAAGCTGGATCAGACCGGCGTGGGCAAGCTGGTGGCTATGGCCGCTCAGCTGGGCCGGGAGGCCAATCAGGATATCCACCTCGGCATCTGCGGTGAGCACGGCGGCGATCCCTCCAGCGTGGAGTTCTGCCACAAGGTGGGTCTGGACTACGTCTCCTGTTCCCCCTTCCGCGTGCCCATTGCCCGGCTGGCTGCTGCGCAGGCTGCCATCAAGGAGAGCAAGTAAGGGCTCGATTTCTTGTCGTGGGGTAATATAGATTTTTCTCGGAGAGGCAATCTGAATTGACCCCGACATAGAAAAACAAGACCTTGCACCTAACCGTGCAGGGTCTTGTTTTTGTTCTCCGAACTATCCTCAACCTTGCATAGATACCGGATTTTAGGGACATTTTGTTTGGAATCACCAGGGCGGGGGGGGCAAACGGGGGCGAAGCCCAACAGAACAAACAGCTTTGCCTTTTCGAGAAAAATCTATATTGCCCCACGACACGGTTGTCGTAGGGCAATGTGATTTATCCTGTTCAGGGCAATAAACACCAGCCTCCGACATAGAAAAAAGTGACCTGCCATCCTTTGGATGGGGGTCACTTTTTTGTCTTTCTGACTATCCTTTCCCTTCCTAACACAAGAATTTAGGAACATTTTGCACTATATCACCATGGAGTAGGGGCGTCCGGCCCAAGGGCCGGGTGGATAAACGACTTTGCCCCAAACAGAATAAATCACAATGCCCTACGACATGGTGATGTTCCTGGATGATGTTTTTGGGGATTTGGCATCAGGCTTGAAACGCCTGTGTATCAGGGCTTTCGAGCGATGACATTTCCCAAATTCATCAGCGTTAATTCCCCAAAAACGGGCTAACTTCGTTTTTGGGGGACGTTTTTGGGGAATCGTGCGGGATGTTTCCACGGGGGAGGGCTGCAAGCATGAGGAAGAAAAACTTCAAGGGTCGATGTGAGAAACGGGTGCTGGGCAAATGCGCTGAGGTGTGCCGGACGTATGATGCGATCCAGTATGCCTATGCTGACCTGCTGCAAGCATCAGACGAGATCAAGGAGATCAAGTGTAATGTCCTGCTGGATGGACCGGAAGTGGGAGAGTACACCTCTGATTTCGTATGCACCAAGGCAGACGGTGATTTGATGGTGCGGGAGTGTGTCTATCGAAAATTCCTGATGAAGCCCCTGACGGTGAAGCTGTTGGATGCTTCAAGGGACTACTGGCTCAGGCATGGGGTTACTGATTGGGGGGTTGGTCATTGATGAAGAAGTATGATCTGCTCCGGTCTGGTGAGCGTATCATCCGGGTACTGGAAGTACAGGTGGATAGGGTTCTGGTGATCGACTGCATCAAGAGGACGATGCCTGTTTGGGTGAATACCGCAGAATTGCAGTCCTATTCCGAGTGTACCACTGGTGAGATGTCGGAGGTCACTGGGGTTGTACCTGTCGGTGTGGATGATCTTGATGCAGACCAGAGGAAAACCATGTACGAGAGGTACACGACGATTGCTCCTGTCCTATCTTTCGTGGCTGATGACCGTATGCGTTCCCAGTTAATCTGCTCTGCGGCTGAGGAATATGGAGTATCAAAGGCAACCGTTAGAAGCTACCTCTGTCTGTATCTGGCATACATGGATGTGACTGTCCTTGCTTCCAGGCGTAGAGAGGATAAACGGGATCTAACCCAGGACGAGAAGAATATGCGGTGGGCGTTGAACAAGTTCTTCTATACTACGAAGAAACAATCTCTCAGGACAGTCTAGGGCTTGTTTGAAAAATAAATATTGCACAAACCAAATAAAAGTGCGAAAATAGAGCCATGAAGCGATAT
>NZ_QZEG01000217.1:0-697 GCF_009917605.1 Anaerotruncus sp. 1XD42-93
TGCCTATCGTCCATACCGGCTGCGCGGTATTCCTGTTCCAGCCGGGTCCATTCTGCATCAAACTTCCTTTTTTCGTATCCATAGTGAAATCCCATAGTTTTCCTCCATTTCGATTCAGGCGTGGTTGACGGGTGAATCGAATAGAGGCGGGGACCGGCAGCCGGGTCCCCACAAACAATGGAACCTATGAAATTGTTGAGCTATGTAGAAAAAGTGCGGGGCAGGGGGAGGTTTGTCGTTTCTCTTTCCCCATACAGTGCGCTTTTTGTCTTTTTTGCCAGAATATCCCTTCTTTTTGCCGAAAAAGGGCAGACAAAAACAGGGCGCAGATGATTGTTGCATCATCTGCGCCCTGAACGTATCGGTTATTCTGTTATTCAAGCCTCTGCCCCATAAGGGCAGAGATAGATCAAAAGGGACGTTTACGCATAGACGGCCTCCATAAAATTAACCGCTATGCGACAAAGAAGGATTGGGTCAGCCGGGATTGCGGCACCTAATTACCTCTGGGCGGTATTCGGTTGTATCGCTTCAGGAATCTCCAAGGCTGATGCCGCTCCTTTCCCGTCCTATTTTCTGGCCCCGTCCGGGCCGATGGTGTAACCGTCAATGGTGGTATTGACCGCCATGGAACCGTCCGCATAAAAGTAGTACCACTTGCCGTCAATCTGTTTGAAACCGCCGGCAAACATCCAGC
>NZ_QZEG01000218.1:0-680 GCF_009917605.1 Anaerotruncus sp. 1XD42-93
GCTGTGGAAATTCCCCGAAGCCTTTTTGGATGACTTGCCGGGATTACCACCCGATAGGGAAATTGAATTTGTAATTGATACATATCCTGAGGCCTTGCCTGTATCTAAGAACCCTTACCGCATGGCACCTATTGAACTAAAGGAATTGAAGGTCCAACTGCAGGAGTTAGTTGACAAGGGATTTATCCGCTCTAGTAGTTCTCCCTGGGGTGCACCTGTTTTGTTTGTTAAGAAGAAAGATGGTTCCCTAAGAATGTGCATAGATTACAGGGAGCTAAATAAGTTGACAATTAAGAACAAGTACCCCTTGCCCCGTATTGATGACTTGTTTGACCAATTACAAGGAGCTAAGGTATTTTCGAAAATTGACTTGCGTTCAGGGTATTACCAATTGAAGGTTAAGGATAGTGACATACCTAAGACAGCCTTCAGGACCCGTTATGGACACTATGAATTCCTTGTGATGTCGTTTGGTTTGACAAATGCACCTGCAGCCTTCATGGACTTGATGAATAGAGTGTTTCGTGAATTCTTGGATAAGTTTGTGATTGTGTTCATAGATGATATTCTTATATATTCACGGAATGAGGCTGATCATGAAGAACATTTAAGGATAGTTTTGTCAACCCTTAGACAGCAACAACTTTATGCCAAACTGTCTAAGTGTGAATTTCCACAGC
>NZ_QZEG01000219.1:0-660 GCF_009917605.1 Anaerotruncus sp. 1XD42-93
AAAAAGCTACAACAAATGGCTGGGGGATCGGGCAAAGCCCTCCCACCGGGAACAGCTCCGCATGATGATTGACCAGGCGTTGGAACAGAAACCGGCAGACTTTGACGCGCTGTTAAAGCTGCTTGAGGAAATGGGCTGTGAGGTGTCGCGCCGGGGACAGGCAATCCGGCTCAAAGCCCCCGGCTGGAAGAATGTTGCCCGCATGGATGAAAAGCTGGGACAAGGGTACAGCGAAGATGAAATACGGGCGGTACTGGCTGGGGAAAAAGAGCATACCCCAAGAAAGAAAGCGGCTGTTCAATCAGAGCCGCCCAAGGTCAATCTTCTGGTGGATATTCAGGAGAAATTGCAGGCCGGAAAAGGCGCTGGCTATGCGCGCTGGGCAAAGGTATTCAATCTGAAACAGATGGCGCAGACAATGAACTATCTCACCGAGCATGGCCTGCTGGAATACGCAGTCTTGGAAGAAAAAGCGGCTGCTGCTACCACCCGCCACAATGAGCTGTCGGCACAGATCAAGGCGGCGGAAACCCGCATGGCGGAGATAGCCGTACTGCGGACCCACATCATCAATTATGTGAAAACCCGCGAGGTCTATGCGGCCTACCGCAAGGCGGGATATTCCAAGAAATTTTTAGCGGAACATGAAGCGGATATTTT
>NZ_QZEG01000220.1:0-659 GCF_009917605.1 Anaerotruncus sp. 1XD42-93
ATTGCAGCTGCCCGTCAGAAATGCGTGAAACCCTCTTGCACCATACGCAGGAAACCATGAAAGAACTAACCGAACTATCCGAGAAATTTGAAACGAATTGAGCCGGTGAGTGAATTTAACAAATTCCTCACCGGCTTTGTTCTTTTTCGAGAAAAAGAAGGTTATCCCGTTCCGGGATAACCGTGGCAAGCAATGCCCCAGGATAGCCATCCGGCTCCTGGCGCTGCTTGTTGGGGATTCCCCAAGCCCCTTTTGAACACAGAATTTCATTCTGTGGCTGCGCGTTCCTGCGGAACGCTTTTCACCTGCCTGCGGCGGTGAGAAAATACGAAAAAACGGGCGCGTCAGCGATCCTGCTCCGGTTCTTTTTCCCGGTCATTCTGGCGTTCCTCCCCATATCCCATTAGCCGGTCTACGTTGGCTTTTGCGGCCAGCAGTTCCCGCATTTCCTCGCGGGAGCGCCGGTACTCGGCATAGTCTTTTTTCTTTCCTTCCAACAGCTGGGCATACTCGGCCTGCAAGCTCTTGACGGTGGGCAGCTTCTTGATACCCAAATCGTCAAATGCCTGTTTTGCCGCCTTGTGGAGCAAAATATCCGCTTCATGTTCCGCTAAAAATTTCTTGGAATATCCCGCCTTGCGGTAGGCCGCATAGACCTC
>NZ_QZEG01000221.1:0-656 GCF_009917605.1 Anaerotruncus sp. 1XD42-93
ATGCCCGCCAGCCAGATCGCTTTTATCCATGAGGCCAATACCGAAGTCCGCAAAAAGGAGCTGTTCTCCAAAGTCCGCTCCGGCCAGGTGCGCGTCCTGTTAGGCTCCACCCAGAAGATGGGGGCCGGGACCAACGTGCAGGATTTGCTGGTGGCCCTTCACGATCTGGACTGCCCCTGGAGGCCCGGAGATCTGGCCCAGCGAAAAGGGCGGATCGAGCGCCAGGGCAACCAGAACCCGCTGGTCCATGTTTACCGCTATGTGACCGAAGGGACCTTCGACGCATACCTCTGGCAGACGGTGGAGAACAAGCAGAAATTCATCTCCCAGATTATGACTTCAAAATCCCCGGTCCGCAGCTGTGACGATGTGGACGAAACCGCCCTGTCCTTTGCGGAGATCAAGGCCCTATGCGCCGGGGACCCCCGCATCAAGGAGCGTATGGATTTGGATGTGGAGGTATCCCGCTTAAAGCTGATGAAGGCCGACCACCAGAGCAAGCAGTACCGGCTGGAAGATCAGCTGTTAAAGCACTTCCCGGAGGAGATCGAGAAACACAAAGGCTTTATCCAGGGACTGGAAACGGATATGGAAACCCTGGCGGCACACCCCCACCCGACAGACGGATTTACCGGCATGGAAGTCCGGGGCGATAC
>NZ_QZEG01000222.1:0-631 GCF_009917605.1 Anaerotruncus sp. 1XD42-93
ATTATGGAGCAGTTTTTGAAGCTGCTTTCGGAAAACGGGCGGGCGGGACAGTCAGAGGATTTGTCCCGCCTGCTGTTCTATATGGACGGCATGAACCGCCAGCTTGACGCGGTGCGCCAGGAATTGCAGACCGTCAGGGTACAGCTTGCACAGGCCCAGGACACGCCGCAGAAAACCGTCTTGCAGGGCATGGTGGACGGGCTGCAAAACAAAGTCCGGCAGGCGCAGGAAAAGCTGGACGGCCTGCGGGAGAAAATCATGCAGTGCGCCGCCAATGCGGTAGAGGGTTTCAAGCGTGTGGGCGTGACTGCGCTGGATAAGGCGGTTTCCGCTATGGGCATCCACAAGACGCTGGAAGCGGTTCAGCAGAATATCAGCGGTTCCCTGGCCGATGCCAGAAAGAGCATTGAGAAAATAGAAACCCTTGGCCACGAACTCCGCAGCGTGGGCGGGCATCTGAAAAACGCCGGACGCGCCGTGACCGGCAGGGAAACCCAGGCCGTGGACGGCGGGCAGGAGGGGCGCTTCCAGGCTGCTGTCCTTGCCCCCATGCGGACAGTCCACAAGATGCTCTCCACCATGAACAATGCCACCCTTGCGGCAATCGGCAGCGTGGAACGGCTGGAAACGG
>NZ_QZEG01000223.1:0-631 GCF_009917605.1 Anaerotruncus sp. 1XD42-93
ATTATGGAGCAGTTTTTGAAGCTGCTTTCGGAAAACGGGCGGGCGGGACAGTCAGAGGATTTGTCCCGCCTTATGTTCTATATGGACGGCATGAACCGCCAGCTTGACGCGGTGCGCCAGGAATTGCAGACCGTCAAGGTGCAGCTTGCACAGGCCCAGGACACGCCGCAGAAAACCATCTTGCAGGGCATGGTGGACGGGCTGCAAAGCAAAGTCCGGCAGGCGCAGGAAAAGCTGGACGGACTGCGGGAGAAAATCATGCAGTGCGCCGCCAATGCCGTGGAGAGTTTCAAGCGCGTTGGCGTGACTGCTCTGGATAAAGCGGTTTCCGCTATGGGCATCCACAAGACGCTGGAAGCGGTTCAGCAAAATATCAGCGGTTCGCTGGATGATTCTAAAAAGAGCATTGAGAAGGTAGAAACCCTGGGCCACGAACTCCGAAGCGTGGGCGGGCATCTGAAAAACGCCGGACGCGCGGTAATCGGCAGGGAAACCCAGGCCGTGGACGGCGGGCAGGAGGGGCATTTCCAGGCCGCTGTCCTTGCCCCCATGCGGACAGCCCACAAGATGCTCTCCACCATGAACAATGCCACCCTTGCGGCAATCGGCAGCGTGGAACGGCTGGAAACGG
>NZ_QZEG01000224.1:0-624 GCF_009917605.1 Anaerotruncus sp. 1XD42-93
CTCATCAATGATCTGGTAGGAAAACTGTACCGATATGATTACCGGTTCGGCTATGACCTGATGCTGACAGAGGATAACAGCATTGAGGAAAAGCTGCGTACATCTATGCGGGAAGAATGGGAGGATGAAGATTATGCGCCTTGTGATTGCTGAAAAACCGTCGGTGGCTCAAAGCCTGTCCGCTGTAATCGGGGCCAATGCCCGCAAGGACGGGTATCTGGAAGGGAACGGCTGGCGGGTCAGCTGGTGCGTGGGGCATCTGGCGGGGCTTGCCGACGCGGACAGCTATGACCCTAAATACGCCAAGTGGCGCTATGACGATCTGCCGATCCTGCCCTCGGACTGGAAAATGAGCGTGGGGCGGGACAAGAAGAAACAGTTTGATATTCTCAAAAAGCTGCTGTGCGCCCCGGATGTGACCGAGGTGGTAAACGCCTGTGACGCGGGACGGGAGGGCGAACTGATTTTCCGCAACGTCTATGAGCTGGCGGGCTGCAAAAAGCCCATGAAGCGGCTCTGGATTTCCAGCATGGAGGATTCGGCAATCCGGGAGGGCTTTGAAAACCTCCGCCCCGGCGCGGACTATGACGGTCTGCATCAGGCGGCGCTCTGCCGCGCCAAGGC
>NZ_QZEG01000225.1:0-618 GCF_009917605.1 Anaerotruncus sp. 1XD42-93
AATCTGGACGATATAGACCCTATCGCAATCCGGGAAAATCTGGCCCAGCGCGGCATTGTAAACGGGCAGGTAACAGAACCGGAGAAGCTGGACAATGACCCCTTTATCCAGCAGGTCATGGCTGATGTGGAGCAGATTGCCGCCGAAGAAGCAGAACCACGCTTTTCCGTTGTTATGACCAGCGATGCGTTTCCCGACCCGGAAGATGCGTTTGCTGTCTGGGATAATCAGACCAATGATTACTATACCGCCTCCGATGGAACGGTACGGACATTTTCAAGAGAAGAAGCTGCGGAGCAATTCCTGGCCGGGCTGGAACCACAAGAGATAAAGGCGGACCGGCAAGAGGAACCGGCACAGGAAACAGCCGCACCCGCTGCGGACGAACCGGGAACACTTCCCCGCGACCCGCTGGCATCGGCCTATGGCGTAGGGGATTTTGTTTTTCTGGAAAATACCGAGTACCGCATCACCGATTTGCAGCGGGGCTATGTCCAGCTGAATGACCCCGCGCTGGCCTACCCCATTTACCGGACGGAAAGCAAAGAACAGTTTGAACGCGCCATCCGGCAGGACCCGCGCAACAGCGCCATCACCGACTATCTCCCCGCCGATCTG